>JBEHXD010000140.1:0-10598 GCA_048498875.1 Verrucomicrobiota bacterium | reverse complement strand
GTCGGTAAGCCAGAGAGCCCAAAAGCCGCTTCGGACCGTTCCGAAGCGGCTTGGCTCCTGTGTGTGTGCAAAAAGAGGCGGTCAGCGCCCCGCGATCAGGGGTTTAGAAGCGGCCCTTGAAGCCGAGCGTCAGGTGCGGTTCGCCGAATTCATAGTAGCGATACGGCAGCACGATGCTGGAGTTCTGGGGGAGGTAGCCGCGCATGTAGTCCCGACGCGGGGAATTGAGTACGTTGCGCACCAGGAAATACATCGAGAACTTCTTGTTAAAGGAGTACTCGATCTTGATGTCCGTGGTGTTCTTTTCGTCGCGGAAGAGGGCGAAACGCGTGTCCTTGGTCGGATCGGTGTTGTTGGCCGTACCGACCAGGGCGGACGTGGCGACAAAGCCGCCAAATTCGCTGGCCGAGACCCAGTTGTTGGTGATCGTGGCGTTCCACTTGCCGAGACGATAACCCAGAATGACGTTGAATGTCTTCGGGGAAACGCTGCGGCTCTGCGCCAGCAGGGCATCGTTTTCACGAATCGGATCGGGCGACGAGGCGCCGATGTCCGTATAAGTGAAGTTCGCCTGGAAGCTGATTCCTTCGAATGGCTTTGGGAGGAAGGTCAGATTTTGCGCATAACTTAGCTCGACGCCTTGAATCTGGGTGGCCGGACCATTTTCGCGCACGACGCCGGCGGTAGTGCCGTAATCTGCGAGATTGAGCCCATATTGCGTCGCCACCGCAGTCATTTCCGCGCCGGTCATAGGCCGGGCCAGGATATAATCACTGACGTACTTCCGGAAGAGGCTCACGGAAACGACGCCGGAGTTCTTCAGGTAGTAATCGAGATTAAGGTCGAGGTTGGTGGTGCGGTAAGGCTTCAGATTGGCCGCGGGAATCGAGAACGTACCGTCACCGGCGGTCGGAGTGGAGGAAGCCGTAAACACCGGCAGGATTTCCGAATAGTCCGGAATACCGATCGTCTGGCTGAAACCACCACGGATCACGATGTCCTTCTTCGGCGTGTATTTGAACGACAACGACGGATAGATCGAATCGAAATCGAGGTTGGCAGTCGCGGTGCGGGCGCGGGCGGGGCTGCCGGTGCGCGCGTTTGCATCCATGGAGCGCTTCTCATAGCGGGCGCCACCGATGAGCAACAGGTCCGGCATCACCTTTACGTCGGCGCGAATATAAGCGGCGTCGTTGGTCTCATTGATGGTGCGGGCGTCGACCACGTTGAGGGTAGAGACCGTCGATTTAATGAGATCATAGACCTTGTACGGATCGGCGGCGTTATAGGAGCCAAAGCCCAGCGCCACATCGCGCGTGTAAAGCGGGTCGCTCAGTGCGCGGAGGGCGGCACCCGTGGTCGCGGCTATGGTGTAGCGATAGTCCGGCCGGTCGATCGTGCGCTTCGTTTTATCGAGCGCATAACCCGTCATGAGGGTGACCGGCATCTTCAAGCCATCGAGCTTGTAGGTATAGTCGGCGCGGAAACCGTCCTTGGTATCCACCGCGGACCACGGACGCGACTGGGCGTTCGTACCGGTCGAGGTGTTGCTCAAGGTGTAGTTGCCAATGTCACGAGCGTAATCGAGCGGCACCGAGGTTGAGCCGTTGAACAGGGTAATCACCGGCAGCGTTCCGGAGACCCAGGGATTGTTCACCACGAACGAGCTGACCGGACCGGTCGGGCTCAAGGTGAGCGTCGAGGTATTCGAAATGAACCCCTTGGTCGTGTCGCGGTAGTTGCCATCGGCGCGCGAGAAGTACGGCGTGATCGACAGCGTCGAGCCGTTGGCGAAATCGTGCGTCGCATTCGCGTTGAAGTGCAGCGTGGTGCCGTACTTGTTGCGGTAGAGTGTCCCGTCAGTGATCGTACCGTTCGCCGCCGAGGTGAAGATCTTGCCGGTTGAATCCACCGTGCCACCGGTATTCAGATTGAAGACCGGTCCGCGCTGCGTGAAGTTGAGGTCGTACCAGTTCCACTGGCCGGAAACCATCAGCTTCGTGCTGTCGCTCAACTTGTAGTCGAGTTTCGTCGCAAACGACTGCCGGTGGGTCAGCTTTTCCTCGCTGCGGATGCCGTAGGACTGGAGCCGCGGCTGCGTCAGAATGGTGGGAGCCGTCGTGCCCGTGTTCCAGGTGAACTCCGTACGGGGCGAATCATCGTACTTTTCCGACAGGCGGTAGTTGAAGTTAACGCCGAGTTTGTCGGTGATCTTGCGCGAGTAGTTCAGTTCGACGCTGGGACGGATGAGATAGTGGGTGTTGTGACCCCACACGCCGCCTTCCTTGCTCAGCGAAACGTTGGTGCTCGGGACGGAGAGCGAGATGTTGTAGTCAAACCGCGTGATGTCCTGGTGATCGAACGCGCTTTTCGTGACGAAATTCACGAAGCCGCCGGTCGAGGTCGCCGGGATGTCGGGCGTCACCGTCTTATAGAGCTCGGTCGTCTCGACGTTGTTCATCGCGATCTGCTCGAATTCAAAACGACGGGTGTCGTCGATCGAGGAACCGTTGGCCATCGGCGTGCCATCGACGCCGACGATGGTGAACGCGGTGCTGAGGCCGCGCAGGGAGATACCGCGGGCATCGTTCACATTGTAGTCGATGGTGACACCGGGAAGGAACTTCAGGTATTCACCCACGTTGCCTTCGCTGACCTCGCCGAACTGATCGGCGGCGGCGACCACCTTGGATTGAACCGAGATTTTCTGCAGCGCCACGGCCTGGGCCATGCCCTCCTTCGTGCTACGCACAACCAGACGATCCAGTTGGATGACGCCCTGGCTGAGCGAGAAGGTCGCGGGTGCCGTCGCGCCACTTTTCACTTCGACCTGAACGGTCAACGGATCAAGACCCGGATAAGTCGCGGTCACACTGTAGGAGCCCGCCGGGACATTATTGAGGGTGAAGGTACCATCGCGTTCGGTCGTGGCGCGCAACACGGAACCTTCGACCGCAATTTCAGCGCCTTGCAGGTAGTTTCCGCTACTCGCTTCGAGAACGCGGCCGGTCAGGGTTCCGGCGGAAGCCGGTTGAGCCGATACATTGCCGGCCACAGCAAGGGCCAGCACCAATGAACATAACAAACGGCAGCACAAGCTGCCGTGAATTTTTGCAACCGTCGTTGCAACGAGGGAGCGGACAAAGCGCCGCCCGCTTACGTGGGGAGTTAACATGGGTTCGGGGGGTGGGTAGGTGCAAATTCATCGGCAAAACCATGCTTTCGCATATTTTCACTAATGAACTTGTATTCCATATTTGAATGTGTTCATTTTCAAAGCAACAAAAAATCCTCTCGGGATTCGTTTTCTTTGCCTACACTCTCTCCGCTTCGCCTTATCCCCCACCATGCCTCCCCGGCGCCCTTCCGCTTCCCACTCTCCCCTCACCACCAGCGCGGCCTCCAGCCAGGAGCGCTACGTCATTCCCAATTTGCGCAATGCGTGTCGCATTCTCAAATTACTGGGAAGTCACGCGGACGGTTTCAAAGCCGCGGACATCGCGCGTCGCTTGGAAATTCCCGTGACCACGACCTTGCGGATCATGACGACACTGCATCTCGAGGGGCTCGTGCGAAAAAATGGAACGCAATTTGAACTTGGGCCCGTGCTGATCCAGCTCGGCAACGCCTCGCTCGCCGGTACCGAAATCCGCACGGCGGCGTTGCCTGTTTTGGAAAAACTCACGGAGCAAATCGACGAGACGAGTCATCTCGCGATTCCCTGCGACGATCGTTCGCTCATCGTCGCCGTGCAGGACAGCCCCCACCCGCTCCGGGCTGCCTCACGTCCGGGATTTCTCGCCGAGCTGCACTGCTCCTCGACCGGGAAAACCCTGCTCGCGTTCCTGCACTATGAACGGCTGACCGAGCTTTTCGAGCACATGCGCCTGACCAAGCGCACCACGCACACGCTCACCACGCTGAACGAAATCCGCCGCGAGGCCGAGCTGACGCGCAAACGGGGGTACAGCCTCGACGACGAGGAATTCAATCTCGGGGTCCGCTGCCTTGCCGCGCCCGTCTATGACTCCACGGGAATTTGTGTAGGCGCGATCGGTATTACCGCGGCCACGCTTCGCTTTCCGAAGGAGCGAATTCCTGAAATGGCCGTGTCAGTGAAAGGCGCGGCCAATGAACTCTCCCGCCTCCTTGGCTACACCGACAGCTATGCCTGAGGCAGACAGCCCGACTGTCCGGTCGGCTCCCGCTTGCACCGCATCATCCGCCCCTTTTCCGTCTTTCCCTCGTTTTTAACTCATCCCCATCATGTCGAAAACAGACGTTCTGAATCGCATCAAATCCGAGAAAGTCATCGCGCTCATTCGCGCGGACAGCTCGGCCAGCCTGCTCGATTGCGCGCGCGCCCTCTCTGCGGGCGGCCTGAATTGCATCGAGCTCACGATGACCACGCCGGGCGCCATCGAGCTCTGCGCGCAGGTTTCGAAGGAACTGCCCAATGTTCTCCTCGGCCTCGGCACTGTGCTCGATGCCGACACCGCCCGCAAAGGCATCGCCGCCGGCGCGAAATTCATCGTCACCCCCGCCGTGCGTCCCACGGTAATCGCCGCCTGCAAGGAAGCCGGCGTGCCGATTTTGTCCGGCGCCCTGACGCCGACGGAAGCCTATACGGCGTGGGAACTCGGGGCGGACGTCATCAAGGTTTTCCCGGCTGAATTTTTTGGTCCCGCGTACATCAAGTCCCTGAAGGCACCGTTTCCGAAAATCGAATTCATGCCGACGGGGGGCGTCACGCCGGAAACCCTCGGCGAATTTCTCAAGGCCGGCGCCTTCGCCACCGCCGCCGGCAGCTCACTCGTCGCCGCCGCCTCGCTTAAAGCCGGCGACTGGGCGGCCATCACGGCCCGCGCCAAGGTCTTCGTCGCCGCCGCCAACAAAGGCTGAGCAAACTTTCTCAACCACTTCCCTTAATTTTCCCATGAGCCTCCAAATCAAACCTGCCAAATCAGTCGCCTTCGACCAGCTTTCACTCGGTGAAGTCATGCTCCGCCTCGATCCGGGCGAGGGCCGCATCCGCACCGCCCGCGAATTCAAAGCGTGGGAAGGCGGCGGCGAATACAACACCTCGCGCGGCCTGCGCAAATGCTTCGGCTATAAAACGGCCGTCGTGACCGCCTTCGTCGACAACGAAGTAGGGCACCTGATCGAGGATTTCATCATGCAGGGCGGCGTCGCGACCGATTTCATCAAATGGCGCGAAGACGACGGCATCGGCCGCACCGTCCGCAACGGCTTGAACTTCACTGAGCGCGGCTTCGGCATTCGCGGCGCAGTCGGCAATCCCGATCGCGGCAACACCGCCGCCTCGCAACTCAAGCCGGGCGATGTCGACTGGGAGCACATTTTCGGCAAGCTCGGCGTTCGCTGGTTCCACACCGGCGGCATTTTCGCCGCGCTGTCGGCGTCGACCGCAGAACTTACCGTCGAGGCCGTCAAGGCGGCAAACAAACACGGCACGATCGTCTCCTACGATCTGAACTACCGTCCTTCCCTCTGGAAAACCATCGGCGGCCTCAAGAAGGCCCAGGAAGTCAATCGCGAGATCGCGAAGTACGTCGACGTCATGATCGGCAACGAGGAAGATTTCACCGCCTCGCTCGGCTTTGAAGTGAAAGGCCAGGAAAAGCTCGGCCATATCGAGACCGATGCCTTCAAGACCATGATCGAGACCGCGGTGAAGGAATTCAAAAACTTCAAGGTCGCGGCCACCACGCTCCGTCACGTCATCACCGCCACCAAAAACGACTGGAGCGCGATCCTCTGGCACGATGGGAAATTCCACGAGAGCCGCCAGTATCCCGGCCTGGAAATTCTCGATCGCGTGGGCGGCGGCGACAGCTTCGCGTCCGGCCTGCAATTCGGTTTCCTCGAATTCAACGATGCCCAGAAAGCTGTCGAATACGGCGCGGCCCATGGTGCCCTCGCCTCGACCACGCCGGGCGACACCTCGATGGCCACGCGCAAGGAAGTCGAAAAGACCTTCGCCGGCGGCGGCGCGCGTGTCGTGCGCTGATCGGCTGTTTTCCACCCGATGGTGCCGCTGGCGCCATCGGGTTTTTTATTGCAGGATCCGGTCTTTCGAAACCGGCGGCGGCGAATTGGGCGTTGAATTTTGTCCGGCTTCCGCAAGCACTACAGCGCGATGCCCGACGACTCCGCGTTTCCCCCCGGCTGCGAAATTCTCCTGCTCGAGGACGATACGCCCTTTCGCAAACGCCTCGCCGCGTATCTCAGAAACCGCGGCGCGGACGTCACCGAAGCAGGCCGGCTAAGCGAAGCCCGGCGGCTGCTGGAAACGATCCGGTTCGAATTCGCCGTGGTCGATCTCCATTTGCCGGACGGCAGTGTGTTGGAGCTGCTGCGTGAGAATGTTTTTTCCGAAAACACCCGCATCGTGGTCATGACCGCCTTCGGCGGCATCAAGGAAGCCGTCGAAGCCATGCGCCTCGGAGCGGGCGACTACCTGAGCAAGCCGTTTGAACCCGAGGAACTCGCGGTCGCGTTTCACCGGGCCCGTCAATTGCACCGCCTCACGCGGCGCGACGAGCATCACGCCGCCAAACTACGCGGCAGCTCAGACCGGTTTTTCTTTGGCCACACGCTGGCGGGACTGCGTTCCCAACTCGACACCATCCTCGCCACGGAACGACGGCTCCAGCGACGCCTGCCCGCCGTGTTGATCGAAGGCGAGACCGGCACCGGAAAAAGCCTGCTCGCGCGCTGGATGCACGAACAAGGTCCGCGCCATGAACAGCCGTTCATCGCGGTCAATTGCGCCGCACTTCCCGATACTCTCGCGGAATCAGAATTGTTCGGCCACGAACGCGGTGCATTTACCGACGCCAAACAGGCGCGTATCGGCCTCTTCGAAGCGGCGGACGGCGGCACTCTTTTTCTCGACGAGATTGGCACCCTCACTGCGGCGACCCAGGCGAAAATTCTCACCGCACTCGATGACGGCACCATCCGCCGGCTCGGTGGCACGCGGGAAATCCAGGTCGACGTTCGCCTCATCACTGCCACCAACCGCCCGCTGGCGGAACTCGTACAGGCCGGCGCATTCCGGGAGGATCTTCATCACCGGCTCACCCTTTTGCGACTCACCCTTCCCGCCCTGCGTGAGCGCGGCACCGATCTGATTCCCCTGGCCAGCCATCTCCTGAACCACATCGCCCAGCGCCACCGTCTGAAAGGACTGAGCATCGATGCCGGGGGAGAAGCGCGATTGCTGGCCCACCGCTGGCCGGGCAACGTACGCGAACTCGCTCACGAAATCGAACGCGCCGTTATTTTCTGCGACGGAAAAAAGTTGGACTTCACCACGCTCGGCCCAGCCCCTTCGCATTCCCCTGGCAGCTGGCGCAACCCCGCGTGGCGCATGCCCCGGGAAGGTTTCTCGCTCGACACCACCGTCGATGAACTGATTGCCGAGGCCTTGCGGGAAAACGGCAACAATGTTTCCGCTGCGGCGCGCCAGCTCGGAGTCACGCGTGATTTTATCCGGTACCGTTTATCGGGCGGGAAAGCCCAATCCTAGGGAACGACTTTGGGTCAAAGCACCCACCGGAACGGACAAATCGCCGTGTTTTTTGGGTGTAACTTCCCAAATTTACCGGCATCGCAAATCGGGTTCGTTTCATTGCACGCCTAACCGGTTTTTTTTCAAGGCCTTGGGGCAGGACGGAAAATCTGGCACGCGTACGGCAATAAACAAGGCGAGCTACCTCACTTATGCAAAACCGCCTTCATCCCCTGCTTCCATCGAAACTGACGCGCATTCCTTACCGGACTCTTCGATCAATTTGTGTTGTGACGATCGTATTGCTGTCGATGCCTTCAATGCTCCCTGCCGCCGATGTGATCGCAGTTTCGTCCCGCGCCAGCGACGACTACATTCGGGAAAAGCTTCCCGACGGCTCCTTCAAACCCGAAGCCTATTGCTTTGGCGAGGGCGGACATCTCGCCGGGATGGCCCACGATGAGACCATCGATGACCTGCGGTTCACCCAAATCGCCCGCGTCATCGCGGCGCCTCTCGCGAATCACAACTATACGGTCGCAAAGGATCCGGAACAGACACGACTTCTCATCATGGTTTACTGGGGAACCACGACCGGAACTGCCGAAAATCCCGCGTTGCATGGCATTCCCACTCACGATGCGGCGGACAGACTGATCTTTACCCCACAGCGGGAACGTGACGACTTTCGCAACGCCCAGTTGCTCGGCTACGATTCCGACGGCCTGATCGGCACCGACTTTGGGCGGCATCTTCTTTCCATTGGCATCCACGGAAAAACCGCGGATCTGCTCGATGACGTTGAGGACAACCGTTATTTTGTCGTGTTGATGGCGTATGATTTCCAGCTCCTTTGGAAACAGAAGAAGCGGAAATTACTTTGGGAAACCCGCTTCAGCATTTTGGAAAATCGCAACGATTTCCAGCTGGCCCTGCCGGAAATGACGCGATACGCCTCCCGCTATTTCGGCACCGACAGTCACGGCCTGATCCGCAAACCGGTGCGTGAAAACATCAAGCTGGGCGAATTCAAAGTGCTCGGCGTGGACGAGGAAAAAAAATGAATCTCGTTCAGCAGCCCGGATCGCGGTTACCCTGCGGCATGGGATTCCCCGTGATGAACACCGCCCGGGTGAGCCGTCTGCTTGCAGGAATCATGGGTGTATTTTTGTGCAGCTGCAGCGCCTTTGGCTCGGAAGGCCCGCTCACGGCCGCAGTGGCGTCGAAAGTAAGCCCGGACTACGTCCGAACCAAACTCCCTGACGGATCCTTTCAGGCCGAAACCTACGCTTTCGGCGAAGGCGGTTATTGGGCGGGCGGCATGCGCGACAAAACCGTTGACGAAACCACCTTCAAGGAGGTCGCCCGCGTGATGGCGGCCACGCTCAATCTTCAAAACTACCGGTCCACCACAGACGCAAAAACCACCCGGTTGCTGATTATGGTTTATTGGGGAACGACCAATCCCCCGCTCCCCGCAAATGCTTCCAGCACGTTTCAATCCGCGGCCAACGCCATGGGGGCATTGCAAGTGGCGAAACTCGAAAGCGGAAACGCGCCTCCCACTGCTTCGATGGCCATTCAGAAAGCATTGGGAACCCGCCAGGGACCACCGGAAGCCGAAAATGCCGCGACCGCTGCGATCGCCCTGTTGCAAGCGGAGAACGCCCTGCGCCGGCGGATCGACGCACAGAATTCCCGCATGCTCGGGTACGATTCACTGTGGAGCGAGACGGCCCGATTCGAGGGCACGCCGCTCGACACACGCCGAAATGACATGATCGGAGAACTCGAGGATCCCCGGTATTTCGTGGTCCTGATGGCTTACGATTTCCAGCTCATGTGGAAAAACAAACAGCACAAATTGCTTTGGGAAACCCGTTTTAGCATCCGGGAACAGGGCCACGAATTTGACCGGGAACTGCCCGCCATGGCAAAATCAGCCTCATTTTATTTCGGTCGCGACAGCCGGGGTCTTCAGCGCCGGCCTCTCCAGGAAAATATCAATCTCGGCGAACTGAAAATTCTCGGATTTGAGCAGGAAAAGAAATAATCAACGGTGGATTTGCCCCGCTCATGAAATGTCATCGCGCTCCCGTCGCACTTTTACCGCTTAAAGCAAGCGAGACCAGAAAGGCTCCATTAAAGCGGGTGGGAATCTTCGCCGGGTTGCTCGCAAGCGTCCTTCTCCTGCCAGGCCTTTCAGCCACGGAGTACGGCGACATCACCGCCGTGGCCGCAAGGGTCAGCGATGATTATGTGCGGACCAAACTCGCCGACGGCTCCTATCCGCAGGAATTGTATGCCTTTGGCGACGGCGGAATGTGGGGCTCGGCGATGCACGACAACAGCCTCGAAAAACTCAAATTTTCCGATGTGGCTCATATTGTCGCCGCCTCGCTGGCCGGAAAGAATTACCGGACGGCCAAAGACCCTGCGACGGCCCGTCTGCTGATCATGGTTTACTGGGGTATGACCGCGGGATCGACCAGCGATCCCGCTTTAAATCATCCCACCACCCTCGATGACCGGGTCGGCTTCAATTGGCTGCGAAATCAAAATGATCTTCGAAACGCCCGGCTGCTGGGCTACGATGCGGATGGCATCATCGACACCGATTATGGCGCCAGCCTGCTTTTGAGCGCCGCCAATACCAAGGTGAAGGACATGTACGAGGAAATCGGCGACAACCGCTACTTCGTCGTCCTGCTGGCGTACGATTTCCAACTCATGTGGAAGGAAAAGAAGGCCAAACTGCTTTGGGAAACCCGCTACAGCATCAAGCAAAGGGGAAATGATTTCGATCAATCGCTGGCGCCGATGACGGAATATGCCTCCCGCTATTTTGGTCAGGACAGCCATGGATTGATCCGCCGCCTCCTTCCCCTCGAAACCATTAAAATCAACGAAACACAGTTCATCGGTTTCGACGGAAAGGACGACCCGTCGCACGCAGGTAAGGACCCGGCCGTAACGCCCTCCGGCACACCCGGGACTAAAATCCCACCCGCCAATTCGCTCCTCCAGTTCATGAAGGACTATAAAATCGCCAAGGAAGCAC
>JBEHXD010000139.1:0-10622 GCA_048498875.1 Verrucomicrobiota bacterium | reverse complement strand
TGTGGTTTGATCTCTCTTCCAATAATAAATATTGGCAAGATAATCTATAGTCCAGCGTCTGCCGGTAACGTTTGCCACCGACGGCCATGGCGACGGTGAAGAAAATCAGCAGCGGCCACATTTCACTGGCGATCTCCGTGAATCCATTTCCCTTGAGCAGGACCCCGCGGACGATGCGGATGAAATGAGTATTGGGCAGGCAGGTGCCGATCACTTGCGCCCATCCGGGCATGCCGCGAAACGGAAACATGAATCCAGATAGCAGAATTGACGGGAGAAAAAAGAAAAACGCCATCTGCACCGCCTGCAGCTGATTTTGTGCGAGGGTGGAGAAGGTGATTCCCACCGCGAGATTGGCGGCGATAAACAGCAGCGCGACCGCGTATAGCAATGGCAGGCTGCCGATCATGGGCACGTGAAAAATAAAATGGGCGGCGATCAGAATGAGCGTGATCTGGATGTAACCGACCGCGATGTAAGGCAGGATTTTTCCCAGCATCACCTCGAATGGCCGCACCGGCGTAGCGAGAAGGTTTTCCATGGTGCCGCGTTCGCGCTCACGCGTGATGGCGAGGGCGGTGATGATCACCATGGTCATGGTCAACACGACGCCCATCAGGCCCGGCACCACATTGTATTGGGTGATGTTTTCCGGATTGTAGTGGGCGTGGATTTCGAAATCGACCGGTCCCGAACGAGCGCGCAAGGGGGCAAGCGGGCCGGTGAGATCGCGATTTAACACGGTGTCGGCCAGCGCACGAACGGCGGCGACGGCGGGGCCGGTGGCGGCGGGATCCGTGGCGTCCACCTCGATGAGCACGGTCGGCTGTTCGCCGCGCAGCAGTTTCCGGGAGAAATCGACCGGCAGGTTAATGACAAACTGCACTTCGCCGAGCTGAAGCAATTCCTGGGTCTCGGCTTCACTCGCGGTCTCCTTTACGAGAGTGAAATACCCACTCTGCTTCAGCGCCGCGACAAAGGTGCGGGCAAACGGTCCCTGGTCTGCCGCCCGGATGGCGGCCGGCAGATGTTTCGGATCGGTGTTAATGGCAAACCCAAACAGCATGAGCTGCATCAAGGGAATGCCGACCATCATGCCGAAGGTCACGCGATCGCGCTTCATCTGGATGAATTCCTTCAGCACGATCGCCCAAAGCCGGTGGAGGTTGAAGCGTTTCATGTCAGGAGAAATTATCCTTCGCCGTGTCCATCAGGCTGATGAAGACGTCCTCCAATCCGGAACGAATCTGTTTCCACTCGTGACGCGGATCGCGCACGGCTTCGATGGCTTTTTCCAGTTCGGCCTCGTTGCGTCCGCTGACGTGAAGCGTGTTGCCAAAAGCCACGACCTGCTCGACACCTTTGCATCCGCGCAATTTTTCGGAAAGGACCCGCAGGTCAGGTCCGCTCACGGACCAAGTGGTGAGTTTGGCCGCGCTCAACACTTCGCTTAGCGTGCCGTGGGTGAGAAGATTGCCATAGGCCAGGTAGGCGAGGCGATGACAGCGCTCCGCTTCATCCATGTAGTGAGTGGTGATCAGAACAGTGAGCCCCCTGGCGGCCAGTTGGTGGATTTCGTCCCAAAATTCACGCCGGGCTTTGGGATCCACGCCGGCAGTCGGTTCATCAAGCAGAAGAAGTTGTGGCGAGTGAATCAGACATGCCGCCAGGGCGAGGCGCTGTTTCCAACCACCGGAAAGCTGCCCGGCGAGTTGCTGACTGCGTTTTTCCAGTCCGAGCTTTTCGAGGCTTTGTTGCACGGCAGCGGCGCGGTTGGGCACATCGTAGATGCGGGCGATAAAATCCAGGTTTTCACGAATACTGAGATCTTCGTAATAACTGAATTTTTGCGTCATGTAGCCGACCTGACGCTTGATCTCCGCCTGCTGGCGGCGGACATCGAAACCGAGGCACGTGCCGCGCCCGTCGTCCGGCGTGAGCAACCCACAAAGCATCCGGATGAACGTGGTTTTTCCCGAACCATTGGGACCAAGGAAGCCGTAGATTTCCCCTCGGCGCACCTGCAGGTCGATGTTATTGACCACGGTCTTGTTGCCGAAACGCTTGGTCACGCCCGCCACATCGATGACAAAATCAGAAGTGCTCATGCAAATCTACTTCGCAAACGATACATCGACCGGCTGGCCGGGATGGAGGTCGCGCGCCGCGCCCGGATCGAGCGTGGCCTCGACCATGAACACGAGTTTGCTGCGGTTATCCCGGTTGTAGAGCACCGGCGGAGTGTATTCGGGCTGGGGAGACAGATAACTCACCCGGCCTTCCAGCGGAACACGACCGGAGAGGGAAATCCTGACGGAGTCGCCGGCTTTCAACGTGGCGAATTCCGCCTCGGGTACGAAGAAACGCACTTTGATATTTTCCGGCGGAAGCAGGGCGACGACGGGTTGGCCCGAGGGAACGAATTCGCCCTCACGAAAAAGCGTGTCGTAAACGAGCGCGGCGCGCGGAGCGGAGAGCTGTTTGTGTTCCACGCTCCAGTTGGCCCGGTCGACGGCCGCCTGGGCGGCAGCGACGTCGGCCTCGGCGGCAGCGATGGCGTCCGTGCGACCGCCAAGCTTGGCGGTTGATAATTGTGCGGACGTCTCCGCAACGACTTTGACGGCGGAGTCGTGGTTGAGCCGGATGCGGTCGAAGTCGTCGTCCGACATCACCGCCGTCGCATGCAATTTATTGGCGCGCTCCAGCTCGCGTGCGCTCAGTTCGGCATTGACCGTGGCTTGGGCGAGCCGTGCTTCCAGCGCGTCGAGCTCCGAGGGGCGCTGGCCTTGTTTCAGGTCGGCGAGCTTTGCCTGCGACTGACGCATCCGTTCCGCTGCTTCGCGCAGGCTCGATTGCTCTGAACCCTGTTCCAGGGTGAACAAGGAAGTTCCCATATCGACGCGGGCTCCCTTTTGTACGGAGAGTTTTTCCAGTCGCCCCGCGAGAGGTGCGCCGACGTAAATAAATTCGCCTTCCAGATAGCCCTGCCATCCGGTGGGAGCGGGTCGGCTGCATCCTCCGAGGAAAGAGGCGAGGAATCCGAGCGCGACAAACAGCTTAGGTGGGAAATAGTTTTTCATAGTCTTTGCGGCCGGCGGCAGTGAGCAGTCCGCCGGTGAAGAGTTCCAGAGCCCGTTCGAGTGTTTGTTTGGAGGAAAGATGAGTGACGGCCAAAACATCCGGGTGGGTGAGCCCGCGGATGGCCTGAAGCCAGAACTGGGCGGCGAAATCCGGATCGATTTCCGATCGAAGGGCTCCTTCCGTGATTCCCATCCGAAAAAGCCGGCTGAAGACACTGGGAATGTTTTTTTGCCGCAGCTCATCGATCATCTGGAAGAGTTTGGGTGCGTAGCGCTGAAGTTCGCGCATCATGGCAGGGGTCAGCAGCGATAATTTCGGGAGAATGGCATCCACAATCGCGCGCAGCTTCTGGGCGAAGGAAAGCTTTGGCTGGCTGAGCACGGATTCGAGCTCGTGACGAATGCCACGCCCGATTTCCTCGATAATGGTGCCGACAATCGCTTCCTTGCCCGGGAAGTGCAGGTACAGGGTCTTTTTGCTCATCCCCAGTTCGTGCGCGAGTTCGTCCATCGTCAGCGCGTTATAGCCAAAAGCAAACAGCTGACGGTGTGCGGCCTCGAGAATCCGGGTTTGGGCGGAAGCGGTCGATTGGACGCTGGAGGCTGGCAAGGCTGAAGGAATGGGGGTCATTGTTACTCAGGAAACTTTATAAGTATCTTTAGTTTCCTAACGCAAGTTAAAAGCCCCCGGTCATTTTCCCGGGAGGCGGGCGCATATTTGCCCAATCGTATCACGGCCCGGAGTTGCCAAGTGAGGGGTGGCACATACGTTCCAGCCATGCCCGCGCTGGCCAGTAACTTTAAAACCGAGATTTCCACGCTGATCGCGAACAAGGAGTTCGTGGCCCTCAAAGCCAAATTGGCGCCGTGGTTGCCCGCGGATCTGGCGCCCATCCTTTCGGAATTGCCGATTGAAGAGCTGGCGGTGCTTTTTCGCGGCTGCTCCAAGGAGCTGTCGGCCGCCGTGTTTTCGTATCTGGAACACAATGCCAAGCACAAGCTCCTGAAGACCCTGACCCAGCCACAGGCGGCCGCATTGTTGAATGAGCTGCCTTCCGATGATCGCACCACTTTTCTGAACGAGCTACCGTTGGACCTCGCGATGCAGTTGATCTGTTTGCTGACCCCGGAAGAAAGGAAGATCACGCAGGATTTGCTGGCTTATCCCGAGCACAGCGTGGGACGGATGATGACGCTGGATTACGTGGCAGTTCACACCAATTGGACGGTGCGCGAGTCATTGGAATATATCCGGACCCACGGCTACGACCGGGAAACGCTCAGCATGATCTATGTGACGGACGAGGAAGGCATTTTGCTCGATGATATCCGGGTCAGGCGCTTCCTGTTGTCCGATCCTGAAACGAAAGTCAGTGCGTTGATGGATGGAAACTACGCGACGCTGGCGCCGACGGACGATCGGGAGAAGGCATTGCAGGTGTTTCGCAAGTACGACCGCATCGCGCTTCCCGTGACCAACGCCGACAGCAAGCTGATCGGAATCGTGACGGCGGACGACATGCTCGACGTCGCTTCCGAGGAAGCCACGGAAGACATCCAGAAACTCGGTGGTAGCGAAGCGCTCGATGAACCTTATGTTACCATCGCGCTGACCCGCATGGTGAAGAAGCGCGCCGGCTGGCTCGTCATCCTTTTCATTAGTGAAATGCTGACCGCGACGGCCATTGCGTATTTTGAGGATGAACTGAAAAGGGCGACAGTACTGATGTTTTTCATGACTCTGGTCATCAGCTCGGGCGGCAACGCCGGTTCACAGGCATCGACCCTGGTGATCCGATCGATGGCATTGGGTGAATTTAAGTTGAGGGAATGGTGGCGGATTATGCGTCGGGAACTTGTCGCAGGCACCGCGCTTGGATTGATTCTCGGGGCGGTAGGATTTCTCCGCATCGCGGTTTGGTCGCTTTTCTCCAACATTTATGGCGAGCACTGGGCACTGGTGGGCGCGACCGTGGGCCTGTCCCTGGTCGGTATCGTACTGTGGGGTTCGTTGATGGGTTCGATGCTGCCCCTGATCATCAAAAAACTCGGCTTCGACCCCGCCACCTCCAGCGCTCCCTTTATTGCCACGTTGAGCGATGTGACCGGGATTGTGATCTATTTCACGGTCGCGTTCTTCATCTTGCGCGGGACGCTGCTGTGAACGAACGTCCGCCGCAGCCGGTGCTGCTTTACGACGGTGAGTGCGGCCTGTGCAACCGGCTCGTCAGATCGCTGCTGAAGACGGATCGGGCGGGAAAGCTCAATTACGCGCCGCTCCAAAGTGAGCCTGCGCAACGTTACCTGCATTCCCAAGGTTTGCCTTTGCGGGATTTTGATTCCCTGGTGTTCGTCAAGGATTGGGATCATCCCTTGGTTTCCCCGCCCCTTTTTAGAACTGATGGGGCGCTGGCGGCGGCCGCAGTAGTGGGTGGTAGTTGGCGCATGGTGACGTGGCTCCGGATTTTGCCGGGTTGGTTCCGCGACCCGTTCTATAAACTTGTCGCGAAGACGCGCTACGTGCTGTTTGCCGTTTACCGGCCCACTCCCTTGGAAAATCCAGCGTGGGAAAAGCGTTTCCTGGCCCGCTAAATTTGCGCGAGGGAAGTGCCTTGGTGGAACCTGACCTCCGGGTAGGTTTTCAGAACATTCGTTTGCTCCATTCAGCCCGCCCGGAGGTCGGGCTCCACCTTCGGACCAAATCGCTCCAAAGAAAAAGGCCGGAAGTTATCCGGCCTTCGTTTAAATTGAACTGAACGGGCTTTATTCGCGACCGTAGCCGCCGCCGCGATCGCCCCGGTCCCCACCATCACGACCGCCGCGATAGCCACCGCGATCGCCGCGGTCTCCACCGCCGCCGCCGCGTCCACCGCGAAAGCCGCCACCACCACCGCCGCCGCGTCCGCCCCGACCACCGCCGAAGCCACCACGTCCGCCACCACCACCACCGCCAAAGCCGCCACCTTGTGGACGCTCTTCGCGAGGGCGGGCGATATTCACCGAGAGGGCGCGACCTTCCAGTTCATGACCATGGAACTTCTCGACAGCCTTTTGGGCTTCGTCGGCGCTCGCCATTGTGACGAAGGCAAAACCACGGGAACGGCCGGTGAATTTGTCGAAGATGATCTCAACGACACTGACGGTGCCAACCTGGCCAAACAGGGCTTCGAGATCCTGGGCGGTGCTGGCGAAGGGAAGATTCCCCACGTAGAGCTTGCTGTTATCTGACATGTGATGAGGGGAGCTGATCGTGTCGCCTTACCGCCCGTCCCCGAAATCCGGATTTCAAATCATCACTGAACAAGTGGCGCTCACCTGACAATTTTCCGTAGCGATAGAATCTAACAAACAACCAACTCAACCCGGCCGAGGCTGTGCGGAGCAGGATTTTAGGCAAGCGATTTATCCGGGGGAACGGGCCGTTTTCGCTCTGAAAACGACCTGCCGGAGACTGGGGCCTTTGCCTTACGCGCGCGGATTACGGTCCTGACTGGCCGAAGAAAATATTTCGTGCACCCGCCGCTTCTGTTCTTAACAGTAATTTCTCCATGCCGATCACTGCCACCGCCACTCCGGAACCCAGCAATGGCGTTCTCATCCGGCGGTTGTTCGGGCTGGCCTGGCGTTACCGGCTGCGTTGCGTGCAGGTGCTCGCGCTTCAGCTCATTTTGCTGACCATGGGATTGGGTGGTCTGACATTTACCGGCCTCGGGATCGATTATCTCGGTCACGTCGTCCAGCACACGCCGCTGACACCGAACCGGCTTAATTTTTTGCTACGGGAGGAATGGACGCCGGGCCAGGTGCTCGCGCTCTTGTCCGGATGCATTCTGATCTTTGCCCTGGTGCGGGCTTTTCTTAATTATGTCTATGCGGTCTCGGTCAACAAACTGGTGCAGCAGAAGCTCGTCGTCGATTTGCGCGGTGAAGTCTACGAAAAGCTCCAGCAATTGAGTTTCCGTTTTTTCGACGCGAATACCACGGGATCGATCATTACCCGGGTGACCGGCGATGTGCAGTCGGTCCGCATGTTTGTCGACCAGGTGCTGATTCAAAGTGTCATCATGGTGATTTCACTCACGGCCTATGTCATCTACATGGCAAATGTCAGTCCGACGCTTACCGTGGCCTGCCTGGCGACCACTCCCTTCCTCGCGTTGATGGCGGCGTGGTTTTCCGCCAAGATCCAACCGGAATATGCGAAAAACCGCACGCTGGTTGAGCAACTGGTCCAGATCCTTGCGGAAGGTATTCAGGGAGTCGCCGTCACCAAGGGATTTGGCCGGGAGGCGGAATCGCGGCAAAAGTTCGATGCCGCCAACACGGCGTGTTTTGTCCAGCAACAGGGGATTTTCTGGCGCCTGAGTCTATTTTCACCCTCGGTGGGGTTTCTGACGAGGATTAACATGATGGTATTGCTTGGCTATGGCGGCTGGCTGGTGATTTACCACCGTCTTCCCCTGGGTGCCGGCCTGATCGTGTTCGCCGGATTGCTGGAGCAGTTTTCCGGACAGGTAAACAATGTCGCGACCGTCGTGAACAGCGTGCAGCAATCGCTGATCGGAGCCCGCCGGGTATTCGAAATTCTCGATGCGCCGGTGGAGGTGCGAAATTTGCCGGATGCGCAGCGTCGGCCGAAATTGAAGGGGGAGGTGGCGTTTGAAAATGTGTCGTTCGCCTACAACAGCACGGAAGCCGTGGTGCGGGACATCAATCTCAGGGTCGAATCCGGGCAGTGTGTGGCGATTCTTGGGGCGACTGGCGCCGGGAAAAGTGCGCTGATGAGTCTCATTCCACGGTTTTTCGACCCGACTGCCGGACGGGTATTGCTGGACGGTTTCGACGTGCGCCAACTGCATCTCGACGATGTCCGGCGGAACATTGGCCTGGTGTTTCAGGAGAGTTTTCTTTTTTCCAATACGGTCGCATCAAATATCGCGTTCGGCCATCCTGAGGCGACGCGGGAACAAATCGAAAAAGCGGCCCGGATCGCCTCAGCTCACGATTTCATCATGGGTCTGCCGAACGGTTACGACACGGTGCTGGGCGAGAGCGGCAACAGTTTGTCCGGAGGTCAGCGCCAGCGGCTGGCGATTGCCCGCGCCGTCCTGCTCGAACCGGCGATTCTGCTGCTCGATGACCCGACTGCGGCGATCGACAGCGAGACCGAGCACGAAATCTTCGAGGCGCTCGATCGGGCGATTGCCGGACGCACCACGTTTATCGTCGCCCACCGGTTGAGTACTTTGCGGCGCGCGGATTTCATCATCGTCATGGAAGAGGGCCGCATCGTTCAGCAGGGAACCCATGAGGAATTGATCCGCCAACCCGGTCCTTATTTGCATGTGGCCAATCTGCAGCTCGTGGACGCCCGCGACCTGCAGCTTCTCGGTCTTGGCAGTGGGGAGGGGGCCTCATGAAACCTCTGGTTACTCCTGGGAAGACTGCGACTCTTGTGCAAGCGGCACGGGACGAGGATGAGGATTATGAGCAATCCAAGCCACTGGAATGGGGTCTGATCCGGAGGCTGTTTGCCTACACAGCTCCGGTCAAAGGCAGGGTTACCGCTCTTGCCGTGATGACGGTGATTCGATCAGTCCAGTTGCCGGCGCTTGTCTGGGTGACTTCGCTGGTGATCAAAGGTCCGATTACCAGTCGGAATATTCCCCTGTTGATCTGGAGCGTGGTGGGCTACGGTGTACTGGCGGTGGCGACCGACGGCTGGTTTCATGTTCGCCAGCGCTTTGCGGTGGAAATTGGGGAGACCGTGGTCAACGGGCTGAGGGAGGAAATCTACGCCAAAGCCATGCGGCAGCCGATGAGTTTTTTTCACCGGATCAAAATCGGCCGGATCATCGGTCGCGTCACCAGTGACGTGGAGTCAGTTCGGATCGGTATCCAGGATGTGCTTTTCGTAACCGTCGTCCAATTCGGGTCGATGTTGTTCACAGCCGGAGTCATGCTTTTTGAGGATTGGGTATTGTTCCTGGTGGTATTGGCCCTGGCGCCCGTTCTTTGGCTGCTCAACCAGCATTTTCGGAAGAAACTCAGTCACTATTCCCGGGCAGCCTCTGAAAGTTTCAGCCGGGTCACGGCGACATTGGCTGAGTCGGTAAACGGAATCCGCGTTACGCAAGGATTCGTCCGCCAGGAAACCAATGCCGGTTTGTTCCGTAGTTTGCTGGCGGATCATGCGCGTTACAATATCGCCTTTGCGCGCACTTCGGCGATTCTGACGCCGCTGCTTGAACTCAACAGCCAGTTTTTTGTCGCACTTTTGCTGATGGTGGGAGGCTGGCGGGTATTGCACGAAGAAATGACACTCTTCAGTCTGATCGCATTTTTTCTGCTCGCGAACCAGTTTTTTGCCCCGCTGGCGATCATCGGTAACCAGTATAACCTGGCGCTGACAGCGATGGCGGGCGCCGAGCGGGTTTTCCGCCTGATCGATGTCGTGCCCGACTGGACCGATGATCCCGGCGCGCAGGATCTCCCGCGCGATGCGGCGAAGGGGATGAGGGTGGAATTCCGGACGGTAACCTTTGGATACGACCCCGCGCGGCCGATCCTGCACGACGTGAGTTTCACTGCTGAACCAGGCCAGACCATCGCGCTCGTCGGGCATACGGGCAGCGGCAAGAGTTCGATCATCAACCTGGCGTCAAAATTCTATCTGGCGACGCGTGGAGAGGTCCGGATCGACGGGCGTGACATCAAAAAACTCACCAGCCTGTCCCTGCACCGGCAGATGGGGATGGTGCAGCAGCAGAATATTCTCTTCAGCGGGACGGTAATGGAAAATATCCGTTTCAGCCGGCCCGAAGCGACCGACAGCGAGGTGCGCGCCGCCGCGGCTTCGCTCGACTGCCTGGATATCCTGGAAGCACTCCCGGCAGGATTGCAGACCATGGTGGGGGACAAAGGGGCGGGACTCTCCGTCGGACAGCGGCAGCTGATCTGTTTCACCCGTGCCCTGCTGGCCAATCCCCGGCTGGTGATCCTCGACGAGGCCACCAGTTCGATCGACGCCCTGACGGAGGCCCGCTTGCAGCAGGCGCTGCGGAAATTGCTGACGGGTCGGACGAGCTTTGTGGTCGCGCACCGCCTCAGCACCATTCGCCACGCCGACCTTGTGCTGGTGCTCGACCAGGGGCGGATTGTCGAGCGTGGCACCCACGCGGAATTGCTGGCGCAGCGGGGACATTACGCGGCGCTTTACCGGCAATTCGTGCAGGTCGACGAGCGCGCGTGAGTGCCTGTCGCGCGACCGCAAGATTAATCAGTCGTCACAATTCATCCGTTTCTCCTCTGAGAAAAGTGATTTCCCCTCTAGAAAATCATTGCATTGGGTCCGGCGGGTTCTATGACAAATAGCACTATGGCTAAAAAATCCACCCGTAAACCCAACGCCGCTTTCATGAAGCCGGTTACTCCCGATGCAGCTCTCGCCCCAATCGTAGGGTCTGCGCCGCTCCCCCGCACTGAGCTCACCAAGAAGCTCTGGGCGTACATCAAGAAGAACGGTCTCCAGGACAAGAAGAA
>JBEHXD010000138.1:0-10632 GCA_048498875.1 Verrucomicrobiota bacterium | reverse complement strand
CCCTGCCCGGTGCGCGGTCACTCGAATGTCCAGGGCGACCGCACCATGGGCATCTGGGACAAACCCAAAAAAGAGTTTCTCGACAAACTCGGCGCCGAGTTCGGTTTCAATCCTCCCCGCGAACACGGTTTCGATGTCGTGCAAGCCATCAACGCCATGCATGAAGGTCGCGCCAAGGTGTTTTTTGCCATGGGTGGAAATTTCCTTTCGGCACCTGCCGATACGGATTTCACCACCACCGCGCTGCAGCGGTGCGCGCTCACCGCGCATGTCTCAATCAAACTAAACCGGTCGCACTTCATCACCGGTCGCACCGCGCTGATCCTTCCCTGCCTCGGCCGCACCGAAGTCGACGTGCAGGCCGGCATCGAACAGTTCCAGACCTGCGAAGACAGCATGGGCGTAATCAACCCGACCCGCGGCAGCCTGTCGCCGTGCTCGGAAAATCTTCGCAGCGAAGTCGCCATCGTGGCCGGCCTGGCCAGGGCAACGCTCGGCGCGAAAACCCAAATCAACTGGGACGCACTGGCCGTCAATTACGATTTGATTCGCGACAAAATCGAGGCGGTCGTTCCGGGTTTTAAGAATTACAACGAACGCATCCGGCAAGGGACATTTTATCTGCCAAACGGACCGCGCGACGAAAGGAAGTTTGCGACGCCTTCCGGCAAGGCGGTTTTCATCGCCCATCCGCTGACGCGAATGAACGTCCGCCCCGGACAATACCTGCTGACGACGCTGCGCAGCCACGACCAGTTCAACACCTCGATCTACGGACTCGATGACCGTTACCGTGGCATCTATAACGGCCGGCGCGTGCTCTTCATGAACGAGGACGACATGCGCGAAGCCGGACTGGTGCAGGGACAACTGGTCGATCTCACGAGCCATTATCGCGGCCAACAACGTCACGCCCCTTCCTTCATGCTGGCGCCCTACTCGATCCCACGCGGTTGCACCGCCACTTACTTTCCCGAGGGGAATGTGCTCGTGCCTCTGGACAGCACCGCCGATGTCAGCAATTGCCCCACGTCGAAGTCGGTCGCGATCACGATCGCTGCGTCGGCCGATCAGACAAGATTTGGGTGAAGAAAGAATCCATCCGTTTTTAGCCACGAAAAGTCACAAAAATGCACAAAAAAATTAACCCTTTTTGTGTATTTTTGTGACTTCTCGTGGCTAAGCCTGCTTTTGGCAGTTTACCGAATTCAAGCGACGGCTGAAGCCGAGCTGGGGCTCGGCGGTCCCGGGAATCAACGCCAGCCGCCGAGTCGGGCGTAGTCGTCGGGGGTGTTGATGTTTTCGAAAAGCTGGGCTTCGCCGTCGCTGACCTCGCGCACCGTAAGCAAATTTCCCTTGGCCAGCGTCGCGCAGATGCCCTGCAGCGAACGGCCCGCGGAATGAAAAAATTCGCCGACACACGAGCGATGCCACGCCGCTGCCAGCGGCTCAAAGCGCCCGGCGAGCATCGGCACCACCGAGCGCTCCTGTTGCAATGCAGCGAGCGCAAGTTCGCGCAGGTAGTCCGATGGCATGCGCGGGCAATCGATCGCCAGTGAAATCAGCACGCTGGCATTCGCCTCGCGCCACACGTCGGCCAGCGCCGCCGCCGGTCCGGCACCCACTTCCGTGTCCGTGACCAGGGTGAATCCTTCCACGAGGGAAATCTGTTCGGTTCGACCGGACAGCAGCAACTGCTGCGCTCCTGTTTGCCGCAGGATCGCCGCCTGATGCGTCAGCAATGGACCGCCATTCCAATAGAGAGTGGCTTTGTCGCGGCCCATTCGTCGCGAAGCTCCGCCCGCCAGCAGCACGGCGGAAAAGTTCATGCGCTGTCCTCCGCGCGCAAGGGTCCATCGGACAAAATCCGCGCCCGCAATCCCCCATGGCCACGCAACCATTGCTCGGCGCCGGGCACCACCGCGCGGTCCATCCAATAGCAGGGCTTGCATTCGCTGTACCCGAAAAATCTCACGCCCTGGATTTCGAATTCCTGACCGATCAGATCGTTCAAGTCCCGGCCCTGGGTCACCACGTTTCTTCGATAAACGCTCGTCGGCACCGCCTGCAGGTTAAAACTCCGGCACAGTTCCTCGTGAACTTCCTGGGCGAAAAAACTTACCTGCCCCGAATAGCCCGGCTTGTAGTTGAAAAAACGATCTCCCTTCAATCCCTGCCCGGCGATGCATTCCACTTCCTTGACCGACACGATCGGATTCTCGCCCGGTTCGCGCCCGTGATGACCAAAAAAGTTATGCCCCGGGGAAATATAAAGCGCCACGATCTTCATGGCGTGACCTCCAGCTCTTTCGTCGCCAGGAGGCCGAGGCGTTCGGCACCGGCGTAAACATTCATCCGTTCCGAACGCAAAAATCCCACGAGCGTCTGCCCGCCGCGCTGCGCGCACTCGACCGCCAGCGAACTCGGCGCACCGATGCCCGCGACGAGCGGAATGCCGGCCACCAGGGCCTTTTGGACGAGCTCAAATGAAACGCGCCCACTGACGAGCAAGATTGCCTCTTCCACCCGAAAGCGGTCGCCATCGCCGTGGAGCAAGCGCTGGCCAATCACTTTATCGAGTGCGTTGTGGCGCCCGACATCCTCGCGGATCACGCACAGCCGGCCCTCGCGGTCGAAGATCGCACTCGCATGAAGTCCCCCGGTAAGGTCGAAGCCGGGTTGGGCGGCCTGAATCCGGTCCGGCAGCGTCGCCACGATAGCCGGATCGAATTTCACCCTGGAATCGACGACCGGCACACTTTGAAACAACGCGTCGAGTGTCACCTTCCCGCACAATCCGCAACTCGACGTGCCAAAAACGTGCCGCGTCAGACGGTCGAAATCCACCGTGAGTTCCGGACGCAGCTGGACGTCCACCACATTGCCCCGCTGCCCGTCCGGCAGCGTCCGGCAGACGAGCACGTCCAACAAATCGTCCGCGCTCCGCATCACTCCCTCCGAAAACAAAAACCCGACCGCCAGTTCCCGATCGTGTCCGGGCGTCCGCATCGTCACCGCCACGCTCCGGCCATTGACCCGAATCTCCAGGGGTTCCTCCACGGCCAGCTCATCCGCAATTTCCTGCGGTGCCCCGGCTCGCTGCCAGCGGTGAATGGGAAACGGGGTCGAAAACATGGGCACCAAAGGGGAATGAAATGAGTCTACAGGAGAGCGGTCATGCTTCAATGCAAGTTTTCCCTCCACTGAAGCAAGGTCATGCCGCCAATGAAATGCTTTTAGCCACCGGAGCAAATTCCGCCGCGGTCAACTATTTTAGCAAGAGCGAGGCCCGGCACTCGACAGCGCCATGGGGGCATGCCATAGGTCACGAGCAATCTTTCGTCCCCTCCACCCCGACCGTGGATTCCTTCGCACAAAGAAATTGAACCCGACCCGGCAACCGCGTTAGGCCCTAGTGCGCGGATTTCCCCTTTCATGGCTTCCTCTCCCAGCAACGCCCGTCCCACGCCCGATAAAATCCTCGTCGAATTGGCTGATTACGTGTTGACCGCACGCACACCCGGCGACGAAGCCCTCGACACCGCCCGGTGGTGTCTGGCCGACACCATCGCGTGCGGCATCATGGCCCTCTCCTATCCCGCTTGCACGAAATTGCTCGGACCGATCGTACCCGGAACCACGCTCGCCAACGGCGCCCGCGTCCCGGGCACCCGCTTCGAACTCGATCCGGTCCAAGGCGCTTTCAACATTGGCACGATTGTTCGCTGGCTCGATTTCAACGATACCTGGCTCGCCGCGGAATGGGGCCACCCATCCGACAACCTGGGGGCGATTCTCGCCACAGCCGATTGGCTGTCACGCAATCAGGCCGCGGGCCAGCGTCTGACCGCCTTCGGTTCCCAACCGCCCATCCAACGTCCGCCGCTGACCATGCGCGATGTGTTGATCGCGATGATTAAGGCCCACGAAATCCAGGGCGTGCTCGCGCTCGACAACGCCTTCAATCGCGTCGGCCTCGATCACGTGCTGCTGGTCCGGGTGGCGTCGACCGCCGTCACCACCGCCATGCTAGGGGGCAGTCGCGACCAGATCATCAATGCCGTATCGCACGCCTGGCTCGATGGCTCGGCGTTGCGCACCTATCGTCACTCACCCAATACCGGTTCACGAAAATCATGGGCCGCAGGCGACGCGACCAGCCGCGCCGTGCGGCTCGCGCTCATCGCGATGACGGGCGAGATGGGTTATCCGTCGGCCCTCACCGCCAAGAACTGGGGTTTCAATGACGTCTGCTTCAAGGGCAATCTGGTCCGCCTGATCCGCCCCCTCGGCAGTTACGTGATGGAAAACGTTCTCTTCAAAATTTCGTTTCCGGCGGAATTCCACGCCCAAACCGCCGTGGAGTGTGCCATTCTGTTAAACCCGATCGTCAAGCAGCGGCTGGACAAGATCGAACGCATCGAGATCAACACCAATGAGTCGGCCATGCGGCTCATCGACAGAAGCGGACCGCTGGCCAGTCCGGCCGAACGCGATAATTGCCTGCAATACATGACGGCCGTGGCCCTGATTTATGGCACGCTCACAGCCGAGCATTACGAAGAAAAATTTGCCGTGGATCCGCGCATCGACGCGTTGCGGGCGAAGATGGTGGTCACGGAGGACAAGCAATACTCGAAGGACTACCTCGATCCGGAAAAACGATCGATTCCCAATGCAGTCCAGATTTTCTACAAGGACGGCACCAAGACGGAAAAAGTCGTCGTGGAATATCCCATCGGGCACCGCCGCCGCCGCAAGGAAGGCATTCCGCTCCTTCAAAAGAAATCGGAAGCCGCGTTTGTCGCCCATTATGGCGAGGAGAAGGCCAAACAGCTGATCTCGTTGTTCTCCAACCGGGCCAAGCTTGAGGCGATGCACGTGCACGATTTCTCCGCGGGCCTCGTGAAGCATTCCTGAGGTTCGGTGCGTCCGTAAAGCCCGACCAGAGTTCGATGAATTTGTTTTACGGGCAGAACAGTCTGTGACGAGCGTTGTCGCAACTTTACATGCCCCGGATCAGGAGGGTTTTTAATAAAGACATGCCGCGTTTGTGTCGCTGCTTGCGGATGGGCATGTCTTAGCTCAATTTACCGCCTTCCCAGACTATGAGTCGCTATTATGCCGCCGACGATCACTGCCAGCCCTTGATGTGGGTGCGCGGGCATGGAATTTACGCCACTCATTTCGTGGTGCTGATTTTTGCCCTTTCGTTGATCGCCACGTCGGTCGCGATGTCCCTGCATCTGGGGTGGGCGCTGGATTCCACTCTCTTTTCAACCCCCGAGGTTTTTCGGGGCCAATTGTGGCGTTTTTTAACCTACGGATTATATAATCCACCCTCGATATCTTTCGCCGTCGACATGGTGCTCATGGCTCTGTTTGGCCGGGAGGTTGAAAAATTTTTCGGTCACAAACGATTCATCCAGCTCAGCGCCGGGCTGTATTTGCTGCCTCCCCTTTTTTTCACCGCCATCGGTTTCTGGTGGCCGACCGAGTTTTACGGTGAATCCGTAGCCCTCGCCACCTTTGTGGCCTTTGCCACTCTCTATCCCGACGTGGTGGTTTGTTACGAGGTGCTCGCCAAGTGGGCCGCAGTCATTCTCGTCGGCGTGTTCGCCATGATCCACCTCGCCCACCACGATTGGACTTCCATGGTTTCCCTGGCTCTGCGTACCGCCTTCGCCTTTTCATTTGTCCGGTATCTCCAGGGTCGGATCACCCTTCTGTCTTTCAAGTTCTGGCAGCGGAAGCCCAGGTTGAGGGTTTTGCCTGATCTCAAGTCAGACGAGACCATCAGCATCAATCTCACCAAGGCCAGTTCGGCGACCGAGATGGATGCATTGCTCGACAAGATCGCCAAGTCCGGCATGTCCAGCCTCACCGCCAAGGAACGGGCTCAACTCGCAAAAGCCCGCGAGGAGATGATGCAGAAGAAGTCGGCGCGGAGTTGAGGTTCACGCGCTTCCCGTGCGCCGCCTGTGTTCGCTCAGACGATTTTAAATTTCAGTGGAACGTCGCGTGGCACCAGTATGCCCATTCCGCAAAATTCAGCGTCAGGGACTTTTTCCAAGGCAAATTCATTGGCCCAGCGCTCATAGATTTTCTTCTCACCCGGACGATTGATGTCATCCATGAAGATTGCGTGCCCCTGCGGATTAAGCCGCGATTTCAGCACGCCCAAGGCGTGACTGCGCGTTTCCGTGTCATCGCGATGACGTGCCTTTGGTCCGTCGACGATCAAAGAATCGATCACCACACCGCTCAGCGCGCTGGTCACAACATCCTTTGCATACCACGCAACCCCACCCTTCGATTCTGTCGGTTCAAGTGGTGCGTGCACCAGTTGTACGACCTTCCGCGCTCCAATGCGCTCAAGCTGAGCGTCGAGATAGTCCAACCAGCCCGCGTCATGATCGATTGAAATCAATCCTGCGGCAGGCGTATCTTGCAACACCTTGGCCAGAAAAAGCGTCGACATGCCCGCTCCCAGCTCAACGACATTGCGCCGGCGATGCAGCACAAGGTCATTCAGGATGATCCGAATCGCCGACGCACTTAGTGCGTAAGACGTTTGCGGAATGAAGGGCAAATCCAACTTCGGCAATAGTGCGCGCGATTCGAGGTTGTGACTTGCCGTCCGCAGTTTGGTCGAGACGGATTCCGCCAGATGACGATTCGAGTACAGACCCACTGTCTCAAGACCTCTTTTGATCGAGCTAGGTACAGCCATGATATGAGGGTGGACATGGGAAACCAGCCGGTCAAAAACAGACTCCTGCATCATCCCCCGAGCGGCGCGTAAGGGTTTCCCTGATACAAAAGTGGCTGCCTAACTCCCCGGCTGGCACCTTTTGCGATCCCAAGCCAGAGTACAATTACTTTACCGCGGGAGTCGCTGCTGTAACCACCCGCAGCACATAGTAAGTCGCCGATCCTTCACCGACGTTTTTCATGCCATGTTCGTCATTGGAGGCATAAAAAAGCACCGAGCCCGCACCGGCGCGCTGGGCGTGTCCGTTGATCGTGGCTTCAATCTGTCCTTCCTTCACGAGAATGATTTCCTCGTCCGGGTGATGATGTGCGGCGTGAGCAGCCTGTCCCGGGCGGAGCGTGGTCACATGACATTCCAGATTTTTCAAGGTCGCGGTCGGACGATCCGTCACTTCCCGGCGCTCGCCCACCGCCGTGGGTTTGACCGGTAATTTTTCCCACTCGAACACCGACGAACCCAGTCGTCCTTCCACCGGCGCCGGCGCGGGCTGGCCTTTCAAGGCGAGGGTCGCCGCGGTCGTGAAATTAAAAACCGTGTAGAGCGCGGGTTTGTCGCCGACATTGCGCACCGCGTGCGGATTGCCGGAGGCGAAGAAGATCACTGATCCCGGCCCGGCTTTCTGCGTCGTGCCATTGACGAACACTTCCAGCGTGCCTTCGCGCAGGATGATCATCTCCTCCTGCGGATGCGTATGGGGCAGGTGCGAGGCCTTGCCCGGATTCAACAGGCTGATGTGGGACTCGAAAACCTCGAACGTCGGCGTGGGATTGTTCGCCACATCGCGCCGCTCACCCACCTCGGTGGGCTTAACCTTGAGATCCTCCCATTTGAAGACCGATGAGCCGAGCTTGGAGGCCGGCACCACGGCCGATGCCATGCTTTTCTCTTGTGCCGACCAAACGCTGGCGAATGGTGTAATCGCCAGCGTCAGGACCAGAGCGCAATGGGAGGTTTTCACGACGCGCAAGATTGAGCCTAATGACTCTTAGTGGGCTGCGGCGCCGGCCACGGGCTTCTTGCGCCAAATGACAAACAAGATCAGGAAAACCACCGCAAGTGACGCCGGAAGGATGGCGCACTTTCCGAGGGCTTCCAAACCGGCGCTGGCTTGAATGCTGGCCCATTGACCGGCGGCTTCCGATCCCGAAGCAGCCGCCGTCAAGGCGTCCTTGCTTTTGCCCGCTGCCAAAACCCGGGCGTCGATGCCATTATCATAGAAACGTCCCACGTAAGGCACCACGAAGCTGGCGCTCAACATGCCCGCACCACCCATGATGGCGAGACCGAGGGCTCCGGTTTTCGGAAAGCGCTCGCTCACCGTGCCCAACATGGTGGGCCAGAAAAAGCAGACCCCGAGGGCGAAAATGGCCGCGGAAACGAAGAGCATGGCGCCTGAGGAATGGCTCATGATGTACAAGCCGACCGCGGCGAGCACCGCACTGAGCAACAACATGCCCGGCGCGGAAACCCGATGCACGAACACCCCAGCAGTCTGGCGACCCGCCCACATCAGGCCGGTGATCAGCGTCAGCACCAACGTGCCCGAAACTCCCGCATTGTCCATGATCGCGGGAATCCAGCTTTGCGGGCCAAATTCGGTCGCCGCGGTAAACAGCATGCAAGCCACCATCACAAGAAACAGCGGACTGAAACAGGCACCGAACATCGAACCGGTCGATATGCCTTGCTCGACCCGCTCCGTCTTCGGGAATTTCTGCCCCAAAAACATGAAGGTATAGATGGCCGTGGGCACCAGCATCGTCGCAAACTGTACCTGCCAGCCAAATCCGCCCTTCGCAAATGCCAGGTTAACCAAGGTCCCAATCACAATGCCGCCCGGGAACCACGCATGGAAATGGTTCAACTTGGTGGTTTTGTCGTTCGGATAGAGGGTGGCAATCAGCGGATTGCAGGCCGCCTCCACCGAGCCGTTGGCGATACCGAAAATCAAGCTGCCGGCAAACAGCGCGTGATAGTCCCAAGCAAAAATCGTGAGGATAATGCCGGCGATGTGTCCGAAGATCGCGACGGCCATCACCCGGCCCAGACCGATGGCGTCGACCAGCGGCCCACCCAGCACCATGGCCGCGGTGAATCCCCACAGCGCCGCACCATTTGCCCAACCAATGCGCTCATTCGTTTCGTGGAATTGAACCACCCAGGAGGCGGTTGACGTGGTTCGCAGGGCAAAACTCATCGCGGTGACGATAAGCGCGATCTGACTGGCGCGGAATAACCGATCGGAATTCATAAGAACAGGAGGGGTGGGTTAAACGTCCGACCCACTGGGGCCGGCTAAGAATCGGGCGCCAATGCAGCAGGCCGTCACACCATTGTCGAAAAAGAAAATCGCCGGACGGAAGATTTTTTGGGTAACCGGAAACGCGGGGCCACCGATTCCGTAAACAAACTCCTCCCTGGAATCAGGAAACCTTAATTTCCACGGACCGAGTAACGGTCGCGAGTTCCCTTTCGAACGTAGGTGGCGGGCTAGCCCCGCCACGTTGCGTGCGAGCACGCAACCTACGTCAGACAGCGAAATTGATTCAACTGCCCGAACCGTTCGGCTGCCGCGATCCTTCGACGACTTCGTGAATAAACCGGAGTTTTTCGATCGCCGCCGCAGATAACACAAAGGGATAGAGATCCGACAAACCCATGCCGCGATTTAACGAATTCAGCGCGTAGGTGAGCGGAAACCAGGTATTCAGGATCAAATCAAAACCGGCTTCTTCCTTCGCCGCTTTCTTGGGGTCGGCCGTCATGGATTCGGCGGCCGGATGGCGCGGTTTCAACGTCAATCCGAAGCCCGCCGCCGTTTCAATCGTGTCGGTGATATGGAGATAATGCGCCCACGACTCCGCCCAGTCTTCCCACGGATGTGAACTGGCGTAGGCGCTTACGCTGCGTTCCATCCAGTCGGGCGCGGGCCCCTGTTCGTAGTGCCGCTGCAGCGCCTTGGCATAATCGTCGCGTTCGTCGCCGAAAACCGTTCGAAACCGCTCGAGCCACGGCGAATCAGCGATCAGCCGGTCCCAGTAATAATGCGCGATCTCATGCCGGAAATGTCCCAGCAAAGTACGAAAGGGTTCGTGCAGACTGACCCGGCGTTCCTCGCGTGCGGCATCGTCCGCTTCGACAATATTGACCGTGATCACACCCGCCGCGTGACCGGTCAAAACCTTCTCCGTTCCGCTGTCACCCAGGAACCGAAAGCGCAGCGCCGGACGCTTTTCCGTGGCCACGGCGTCAACCGGAAGCCGGAGTTTTAACAAGGTGTAGATCAGCCGCCGCTTCGCCTGCTCGAGCCTGGACCAACGCTCCACATTGCCCGTAACTGACAAATCCGGGATAACCTCATTTAACCGGCAGGCGGTACAAAACGGTTGCGGGTCGTTCGCGGGGACCAGCCAGTTGCACATGCCATGCTGGCGTCCGTTGGCACACAATCGATGCAGCTGGTCTTTTGCCGCGGGCGCCAGCGGTCGCACCGCTTCGCCCTCGGCCGGCTCAAGCGCACTGAGGTCGAGCAATTCGGGCAGGAAACCCAGCGCATGCCCGCATTGCACGCAGGAGCTGTTTTCGAAAAACACCAGTCCGCCACAGGAATCGCAATGGAAAGGTTTCATGGTGAATGGTGATGGCGGGATGACACGATTGGTTAACGGAGGAAGGGTCCGCCAAATAGTATGCGCCCGAGACTGGCAGTTCCGGACAATTTGAAACGCCCAGGTGGAACCCGACCTCCGGGCGGGTTTGCTTTCGTGAGCACGGAAAAACCCGCCCGGAGCAACGGTGTCAGGAGGCAAGGACAAAGTTGGGATCAGCGAGGAGGCGCCTGCGGCGCCGAGCGCGGG
>JBEHXD010000137.1:0-10792 GCA_048498875.1 Verrucomicrobiota bacterium | reverse complement strand
CACGTGACGCCGGCGGGCGTTACGTGCCCCAGCAATCCCGAAACATAGTCGACCCGTTGCATCCGCACCCAGTCGCTCCGGCAGAGAAACGCGACCGCACCAATCAACACCAACGGCCAAAAGCGCGAAATAAGTCGGGAAAACTGGCTCATCGGGTCATGGCGCAATCGGGGAATTTTTCAGAATCGTCCAGTGAATCGCCTGCCCCGGCCGGGGCAAGGAAAGTCCCTGCGAAATGCCCAACTCCCCTTGACTCGGCCAACCGGGACCAACTCTATGCTTTCACCCATGTCCCATCCGGTGTCCAAGCGAGAGAACCTGTCGGTTTACATCCGAATGGCCGCAGGTGTGATGCTGGTGGCGAGTGCCGCCTTCTTTCCCGTTTCTGCCCAATCTACCCCGGGGATGACCACACAACCGCTGGCACCGCGATCGGGACCCAGGGGGGCTACGCTTTTCACTGAACTCCCGTCCGACCAAACGGGCATCGTCACGACCAACCACTATGCCGACCCCAAAATGTGGGGTGAACTCAATCACGAGTTTGAATCGGGAGCGATGGGGACCGGAATCGCCATCGGCGACTACGACGGCGACGGCAAACCGGACATTTTCGTGGTCAGCAAGACCGAGAGTTGTCGTCTTTTCCGGAATCTCGGAAATTGGAAATTCGAAGACGTCAGCGCCAAAGCCGGCATTGAGGATGTGGGCGACGCCGCGAAAATCTGGAAACAAGGGGTTACTTTTGCCGACGTCAATAATGACGGCCTGCCCGACCTCTACGTGTGCCGGTTCAATGCCCCCAACCTGCTTTATATCAATCAGGGCAACGGCACCTTCAAGGAAATGGCCCACGCCTACGGACTCGATGTGAAGGACGCATCCGTCATGGCCGCGTTCTGCGACTACGACCGCGATGGCTGGCTCGACGTTTTCATCCAAACCAACGTGCTCAATTTCAACGAGCACCGCAACGGGCAGCGGAATTATCTCTTTCACAACAACCGGGACGGCACTTTCACCAATGTCACTGAACGTGCCGGCATTTCCGGCGAGGCGCAGGGACATTCCGCGATCTGGTGGGATTTCAATCAGGACGGATGGCCTGATCTGTATGTCGCCAACGATTTCTCCATCGCTGACAAACTCTACCGCAACAACGGCGATGGCACCTTCACCAATGTGATCGATCAGGTGGTTCCCCATCTGCCGTTTTCCTCGATGGGTTCCGATTTGGGAGATATCAACAACGACGGCCTGATCGATCTTTTCACCACGGACATGGCCGCGTCAGTCCACGAGAAGGACCAACGCGGCATGGCCGATTCACGCGCCCGGACCACGGAGGACGATAAGAATCCAGGCGTCGCTCCCCAATACGAACGCAACGCCCTGTTCCTCAACACCGGCACCGGCCGGATGTTGGAGGCGGCTTATCTCACCGGCCTGGCCGCCACGGACTGGACATGGGCTCCGCGATTCGAAGATTTGGACAACGACGGGAAACTCGATCTTTTCGTCACCAACGGGATGCACCGGGAGGCAACCAATGTCGACCTGCTCACCCGCCAGCTCGCCGCCGACAATCCCGTCGAACGCATCAAGATCATGCGCGAAAGCCCGGTATTAAACGAAGCGCATTTTGCGTTTCGCAACCGGGGCAATCTCGAGTTTGAAAACGTCAGCGCCGCTTGGGGACTCAACCAGAAGAGCGTGGGTTTCGGCGCGGCTCTGGGAGATCTGGATGGCGATGGGGACCTCGATCTGGTTTATGCGAATTACCAGAAGGGAGTGACCGTGTTGCGCAACGACAGCGATTCCGGTCATCGCCTCGTGATCAGTCTGCACGGCGTCGAAACGAATCGTTTCGGCATCGGCGCTTTCATACGCATCGAAACGGCGAGTGGCATCCAGGTACGCCAGCTGGTGCTCGCCCGCGGCCTGCTTTCCAGCAGTGAACCCCTCGTTCATTTCGGGTTGGGCGAAGACGCGGCGATAAAACGTCTGACCGTGCAATGGCCCAGTGGCCACGTGCAAACCTTCGAAAATTTTTCCGCCGATCAGCACCTCATCATCACCGAACCCGAAGGAACTCCCGCGTCGAAAACCGCACCCACGGCCGGCCCGGTTGTCGCCGGAATGTTCACCGAGACGAATACGAGTCAGGGATTGGCTGTCTCGTCGCACGAAGAAACCGTGGATGAGACCGCTCTCCAGCGCCTGCTTCCCCTGCGGTTAAATCGCCGCGGACCGGCCCTCGCGGTCGGTCCGCTTGGCGCCGACGAATCAGAAACCGTGGTCGTTGGCGGGACGACCGCAACGCCGCTGGCAACTCTCGCACGAAGCGGAGACACGGTCTTTTATCAAGAAACTCCCCTCGGAAAAACGCCGGGCGCAGTCAACGACGGGCCTGTTCTCCTGTTTGACGCCAATGGGGATGGTCAAACGGATTTGCTGGTGACCAAAGGCGGCAACACGCTTCCCGCTGGCGCAACCGAATATCAACCCAAACTCTTTTTCGGTGACGGCACCGGTCATTTTTTGGCGGCTCCCGACCGCGCGCTGCCCGCGCTGCCCATCAGTGTCGGCGCGGCAGCCGTCGCAGACTTCAATCATGACAACCGGTTGGATTTGTTTCTGGGCGGAAGAGTCACCCCGGGCCTTTACCCGCTGGCTCCACGCAGTGCCTTGCTCGCCAATCAGGGGGGAAATTTTGTCGACGTAACCGACACCCTTGCGCCCGCCCTGCGAGAAGTGGGCATGGTCACCTCGGCGCTCTGGAGCGACGTGGACGGCGACGGCTGGAGCGATTTGTTGCTCACCCTCGATTGGGGTACGGTCAAATATTTCCACAACCGCCACGGCGAGGCGCTGGAGGACTGGACGGAAAAAGCGGGGTTTGCCGCCGCGGGAACCGGCTGGTGGAATTCGATAGCCGCCGCCGATTTTAACGGCGATGGCCGCCTCGATTATGTGGTCGGAAACGTGGGCTTGAATACGCAGTACCGCGCGACTCCGGAACATCCCGCGCTGCTTTTCTCCGGCGATTTTAACGCAAACGGAGAAGAGCCGCAGATTGTCGAAGCCTACTACGAAGGAGACCGGCTCTTTCCGTGGCGGAGCAAAAAAAATCTCGGTGCGGTCCTGCCTTTCGTCGCCAAACGTTTTCCCAAGACCAACACCTATGCGCGCGCGACGCTGGGAGAACTGGTGGGAGAGGAAAAACTCGCCGCAGCCCAGCGTTATGCCGCCACCGAATTGCGCAGCGGAGTTTTCCTCAGCCAGCCGGACGGCACATTTCGCTTCGAACCTCTGCCCCGCATCGCCCAAATCGCACCCGCCCAAGGGATCGTCGCCGGTGATTTCGACGGCGATGGTTTCGCCGACATTTACATCGTTCAGAATTCCTACGCGCCAATTCCCCTGGTGGGACGTTTTGACGGTGGAGTCAGCCAATTCCTGCGCGGAGATGGCCACGGCAATTTCACCCCGGTCGGCCCGCTGGAAAGCGGGCTGCAGGTAACAGGTGACGCCAAGGCGCTGGCGGTTCTCGATCTCAACCACGATGGCTGGCCCGATTTCATCGTTTCCCGAAACAACAGTTCAACCCTCGCGTTTCAGAATCGCGGCGCATCAGGACGACACAGTCTGTGCGTCACGCTGAAGGGCGATTCCGGAAATCCGACGGGGATCGGCGCACGAATGTTTCTTGAATTATCCGACGGCAGTAAACAAACCGGGGAAATTCAGGCGGGATCGGGCTGGGCCAGCCAATCCGCCGCCGCGTGTTTCTTCGGCTATCGGGATTCCAATCCGCCGAAAAAAATCACTGTGCGCTGGCCCACGGGTGAAACGACCGAACATGCCGCGACCGGCCACGATGCCATTATCAGGCTTTCCAAATCAGTTCCGTGAGTCCGACCGAGGCGCCGGCGGGATGCGCGACGCGATCGCCGATCACGGCGTGACGATTTCGTGGAGCGTGACCTCAAAAATAATGGGCGAACCCTGGGGAATGCCTTGCGGCCATTCCGAGTTTCCAAACGAAAGTGCAGGTGGAAGCACGAACACCGCCTTGCTTTCGATCGTCATCATTTGAAATCCCTCGATAAACCCCGGGAATAATTCGGTCATCTTCGCCCGTGCCCGTTGCACGGTGAGTTGCGGCAACTTGGTGTGACCGTCCGCCGCCATCGCCACGCAGCTAAACACGACCGTGTCCATCAGTCGCGGCCTCGGTCCGCCACGTCCCAGCTCCACGCGATAGGCGAGTCCGCTGTCGGCTTGCTGCAAGCCAAGCCGGTCGCGCAACCCCTTCATATATTCCTCGAGCTTCGCCGGGGAAACCACTGGCCCAGCTGGCGCTGGTCGCGATTGCTCCTGCTGGGCACGCGCCAGCCCTTCCTGAATACGCCGGCCCATTTCCGCACTGGCCTGGCTGGCGACGTCATCGAACGGATAGCTTTTCCCTCTAAACGCGGCGCGAATACCGTCAATGAACGCGTTCACCTGATCGTCCGTCCATCCCAACTCGGTGAGATGGTTCCCCTCGGCAAAGGCCGACCCTATGGCCGAGTACGCCGACAGCGGATAAGTTCGCGCGGTCTGCGAAGCCGCGGTGGCAGCCGGGCTCGCGGGAGCGGTCTGCGCTCGCGTCAACGGAACGACGACCAGCAACAAGGATGGGAAAAATAAACGCCGGAGCAGCCAATGGTTCATTTGCAGGGTAAAAAAATTTAGCGGGAGCCAGGCGACGACGTTACCGCGGACGGCAAAAGTGCATTTGTCGGCCAGGGAAAACTTTTCAATTTGACCAAAGTTGCCACGGGAGCGTCCTCCCAAATCCGATAAGCTTCGTTCACCTTCAATCCCGTGATCACCTGCGTGGCGCCCGTAACCGGCCAGACTATTTCGACGCGTTTGATTTCCTGCGCCTTCCCCAAACCGAATTCCTGCCGCAGGGAAGACGCACCGAAGCTCCCGCCGCTGCCGACGGTCCGATAAATCAAGCGCTCTTTCCCATCGGATTGCAGGACAACTTTGATTCGTGCACCAATGGCAGCGCGATTGGTTTTAACTCCTTCAAGTTTCAACTTCAGCCAATTGTTGCCCTGACCGGGATTGGCGAAGAGCTGGGTGTGGTTCACATCTCCCTCGACCGCTCCTCCCACTACACTGAACACGTCCTGCTCACCGTCGTTGTTGATGTCACCAAAGGCAATGGCATGGCCTTTCTGGAGCTGCCCGAAACCACCGGAAACCGTCACGTCCTGGAAACGCTTTCCCTCATCGCTGCGGAACATCCGATTGGGGCTGATGACCGCCAGGTCGGGATTACCCGTACCGACGTAGAAATCAAGCCAGCCATCATTGTCGAGGTCCCCAAAATTCGCGCCCATCGTCAGGAGGCATTTGTTCAGACCACTCGCTTTGGTGACATCGGAAAAAGTACCGTCGCCGTTGTTGTGATAAAGCTTGGGCCGTTGTCCACCGTAGGGCAGACCGAGATAATCCGCGGCGATGTCTCCCACATCCTGCACCGCGTAACCATTCACCATGAGGTCAGGCCAGCCGTCATTATCGTAATCCCAAAACCAGCACGTAAACGTCGTCGGCGGCTCGGTCACCTTGGCCCCGGCAGCCACATCGGTAAAATGCCAGGGGGACCGGGGCGAACCTCCGGCGGTAACCGCGCCGTCATTGCGGAAAAGTGTTTTCGGACCGTCCAGCCGCGAGAGAAAAAGATCCGGGCGTCCGTCGTTGTTGTAATCCGCGCTCACCACGGCCTTGAAAAAGCCCACCAAGTTGACCCCATTTTCGGCCGCGCATTCCGTAAACGTGCCGTCGCCATTGTTGCGGAAGAGTTCGCAGGGATTTTTGTCGTCGCCCTTCGATTCATTCGCGATGAAGAGATCGATCCAACCATCGTTGTTATAGTCAAACCACACCGCGGAGTTGGTCGGGTGAAAGCGCAGCAGGCCCGCTTCCTCCGTGACGTCGGTAAAGGTGCCATCCCCATTGTTGCGCAGAAGCGAGCAGGGATATTTTCCCTCGGCACCCAGCCAGGCTCCCCGCAACACCAACACGTCCATGAAGCCGTCATTGTTGTAATCGCACTGGATCATATTGAGGCCGCCGACCTCACCGATGAGCTGGGCTTCCGTGGTGCGTTCGACAAATCCGCCCGCGCCGGTGTTGTGGAAAAACCGCAACTGACTGTTCAGGCCCCAGCCCGAGATCATGAGATCGAGCAGGCCATCATTGTCGAAATCCTCCAGCACCACGCCGCCGGCCAGCCCCTCCACACTGCAGCCGACGTCTTCGGCGATATCCGGAAACCGTTTAATATCGTAGCCGGATTCGAACAGCTTGGGATCGATCAGCCACTGGGCCGGTACTTTGGCGGGATATTCGCCCAAAGTCATGTAGGCGATGTTCAACAGCCACCGGGCCCGGAGATCGCCGGGAAATTTTTCCAGCAATTCCGTCAGAACCGCAATCGCTCCGCGCGATCCGCGCGGAAGTTTGTGCACTCCCCCGCCCTGAACTGGAAAAAGACAGGAGTCGGCATTGCGATTGAGGATGCAATTTTCCTGTTCGCCCAGGCGAAGGTAGCACAGGGCCCGCGCATGCAACAAATCAGGCAGGATTTTTCCATCCAATGCCACGTGGCGTTCTCGCAGCATCGCCTCCACCCCTTCGTTTTCGCGCAACGCATCTTCGGGCCGGCCGGCATTGAGCAGCTGCTGGCTCAACTGCACGCGCAGACGGATCTTTTTGTCGGGATCGGTTTCTTCTTCAAACTGTTTCCGGGTCAGAACCGCGCGTTCATTCGAGCGGAAGGGATTGCGCAGGGGATCGGCATCCCCCGCGATCTTTTGCAGCAGCGCCGCCATTTTCTGCGTGCCGGCCGGTTCCTTTGCAATGGCCGCGGCTGTCCAAGCCGCTTGCTCGGCGGTCGGCGCCGCTCCGGGCGCACAAATCTCCAGGTTTTTTGCCGGCGCCCCCCCCGCAAGAAGCGGGGCAAGGATTCCTCCCGCCAAACCGGTCAATCGCGCCAATGCGCAACGCGCCTTGGCTGGAAGTGGCGGGGAAAATCGGAACATCGTCGGGACCATACGGCTCGTGGTAACACAGGCAAATCGCAAAACGTAACGGCAAAAATCCCTCCGGCCCGAATTGATTTGTCTCTGGAAAACGCCTCGCCCGTAGTTTGCACCACTCAATGAGTCGAAGGTCAAAGCAGCCGACACCAGCCACCCTGGCTCCAACTTCGAAGGAGCCAGGCGCTTGGGTAAGCGATTTATCGTGGTCCAAACGGGACTGGCTTTTCTGGCTGGCGTTGGCGCTGCTGGTCTTCACCGCCTATCACAAAGTTTGGTCTGCCGGATTTGTCTGGGACGACGACGCCCACGTAATCCGGCCCAATTTGCGCACGCTTCACGGCCTGGGAAGGATTTGGTCGGAGCCCGGAGCGACGCAGCAGTATTATCCCTTTCTCTACAGCGCATTCTGGGTGGAACATCGATGGTGGGGAGATTCCGCGCTTGGCTACCATTTGATCAACCTCGCGTTTCACTCCATCGCCGCCGGGTTATTGTATCAGTTATTGAAGAGGCTGGCCGTGCCCGGCGCGTTTTTGGCCGCAACGATTTTTGCGCTTCATCCCGTGTGCGTCGAATCAGTGGCATGGATTTCGGAGCAAAAAAATACCCTCTCCACCGTTTTATATCTGTCAGCGGCTTTAGTGTACCTCCGATATGACCAGGATCGCTCCCTCCGCAGCTATCTGATCAGTACCGGACTTTTCCTGCTGGCGCTGGCGAGCAAGAGTGTCACGGCAACATTGCCCGCCGCTTTATTGGTAGTCTTTTGGTGGAAACGAGGCCGTCTGGAAGGGAAGCGCGATGTGTTGCCCTTGATCCCATGGTTTCTATTGGGAGTCGGCGCCGGGGCGCTTACCGCCTGGATGGAGCACAGTCATGTGGGCGCGAGCGGAAGTGCGTATGGACAAAATGTGGTGGAACGGGGACTGATCGCCAGCCGCGCCATCTGTTTCTATTTCGGCAAATTCATCTGGCCGGCGGATCTTATGTTCAACTATCCCCGCTGGGCGGTAAACGCACACGAGGGGTGGCAATATCTTTTCCCAATCGTGGTCATTGCCGTAGTCGCCGCGCTGTGGACCTATCGGCATCGGTCGCGGGCACCGCTTGCGGTAACATTGGTTTTCATCGGAACCCTTTTCCCTGCGCTTGGGTTCATCAACGTTTTCCCGTTTCTCTACTCCTACGTGGCCGATCACTTCCAATATCTGGGGGTAGCCTGGCTCGCGGCGGCAACGGGGGCAGCTTTGGCTCTGGCTACGCGGCGTTGGGCCACTCGAAGCCATTATCCAATGGGAGCCACACTCCTCGTCCTGATCCCGATTTTGGGCGGTCTGACGCGGCAACAAACCGGGATGTATTTCAGCAAGGAAACGCTCTGGCGAACCACCCTCGCCCAAAATCCGGAATCGTGGATGGCATATAACAATCTCGGTGGGGAACTACTGCAGCAGGGAAGACTGGATGAAGCGGTCACGGCCATCGAAACGTCCATTAAAATTGCCCCAGAAAATGCCGCGGCCCATGTGAATTTAGGCAATGCATTGTGGAAGAAGGGGGATGTTCGCGGCGCATTCGACGCGTATCAAAAGGGATTGTCCATCGAACCGGATAATCTGGGTGCCCATTTAAATCTGGGGAATGCCTTGCTACAAACCGGCCGGGTCGCGGAAGCGATCGACCATTATCAGCAGGTTCTTTCATCCAAACCTGATTTTTCCACTGCGCACACCAATCTCGGTGACGCTTTTCTGCAGGCGGGACGGATCGAAGACGCCATCAATGAGTACCACGCGGCCTTGGAAAACAACCCGCGCGACGTGGAAGCCCACGCCAATCTGGGAGCTGCCACCGCGCAAAAGGGGAGCTTTGAGGAAGCCATCGGACATTTCCGGGACGCTCTGAAAATCGACCCTAATTTCACCATCGCCCACACTAATTGGGGCAATGCCGAGCTGCAGTCCGGACATCCTGAAGAAGCGATCAATCACCACCGCGAAGTGGTGAAAATCGCTCCCACCGTGGGAAAAAATCACACCCGTTTGGCAGACACCCTGGCCCGCGTAGGACGTCTGGATGAGGCCGTTGCCGAATATAATCGCGCGGTGGAAATCGATGCGAACGACGCAGAGGCCCAGGCAAACCTGGGCACTATTTTGGCCCAACGCCACGAAACCGAGGACGCCATCGCCCATTTGGAAGCGGCTTTAAAAGCAAAGCCCGATTTCGCCATCGCCCACACTAATCTGGGCCATTTGCTGCTGCAAAGAGGTCAACTCGACGACGCGATTGCACATTATCAGGAAGCGTTAAAGAGCTCACCCAATTCGACGCCGGCGAAGAGAGGCCTCGCAATGGCGCTTGCGCAGAAAGCGAAGCAGGCGACACCGTTTCCTTTCCAAAAATGATTGCTCCAAGGCCGCTGAGGGAAAGGAAGCTGATCTATTTCGCTTTCTGGACGGATCGGCGCTGATCCGAGCGAGGAGGCCAAAGGGCAGCTCCGTCTTAATAATAAAGCTGCCCAAAGGTGTGAGTTTACAGGCCGCAGGTTGGACGGGCACTGATTTTTGCATGGCAGACTTCCCCACGCGACCGGAGGTCGCATTCACCTCAAGTCGGGCAACGCTCCATTTGGCAGAATAAAAAAGCCCGGCAGCTTTCGCTGCCGGGCTTGAATTTTTTAGACTATCTTTGGGCGACTGTTCGCCCAGGATAGTGACTGCTTAGAAGTCAAACGAGTTGGTCAGCTGATAGCCGGCACCCTGTTGGATGCGAGCCAGAGCAACACTGCCGTCCGGATTGATGCGGCCGGCAACAAGCTTGTCGGATTCGCCCAAGCTCTTCACGTTAAGCTGAACGCGCCAGTTGATTCTGCGGTTGAGCTTGCGTGTATAACCAATCCACGCGTCGAGGTGGCTGTCGTTCTTGCCGATGAACGGCTGATTGACGTTCAAACCACCAAGCGTGACCGCAGTGACCGCAGCATAGTTCGGATCCGTCGAATTGACGTTCTTAAACGTAGGATCGAATTTATAGCCAATGATACGGCCTGCTTCCAAGCGGTAAGCACCACCAACGAACACGCCCTTCAGAAGGCCATGATCAAACTGGTAGGTCGAAACCGCATTCAAGCGCCAAGGTGAAACTTCAGGAGCGGCGTGACCAAGTTGATTCAACAACACGGTGTAAGGACCAACGATACTGTTGTTCCATTGCGCCCCGATCGTGCTGCCGGAACCGTTACCCCATTCACGCAGCTGACCGCCAGGTCCATTGAAGAATTTGGTCATACGACCAATGAAGTCAGCCGAGACCGGATCGATGTTCTCGTGCGTGGCGTGAATCCGGGAATAGTTAACGATGATATTCCAGTTTTTCACCGGCGTATAGCTCAACTCATACTCCGTACCCTGCGAGAGATTATCGACGGTCGTCTGGTGATTGCCGAAACTTGAGCCGCCACCAACGTCGTTGTTATTCTTCGGATAACCTGCAGTGTAGTAGGAATCGCTCAGTTTACCCGTCTTGGCACCGATGGACGGGTCCAGCGGTGGCGACAGGTTGAAGCTCTTAAAGAAGTTCGGCGCGAACGGAGCGTTCAACCATGCGGCGATGACCGCATTGCCGCCCACATAGGTGTGACCATTGAAGGTACCACCCGTGCGGTTGTAGGCGTCTGCAGCAGC
>JBEHXD010000136.1:0-10809 GCA_048498875.1 Verrucomicrobiota bacterium | reverse complement strand
CGCCGGTGATTTTGGAACACGCGCACATGCCTGCCACCACGCCGGCAAAGGCATTTCGGGTTATGCCAGCCGGATTGTTCACGGATCCGACCAGCCCCGAGGCTCTCCCCGTGACGGGAGAAAAAAACATAATCAGCCCGAGCACTAAAGGGCCGGGATGCTGCACTCGAAATGCAGAGAGACGTAAGCAGTGACAAGAAGCAGAGATCATTGATTCTGAGCGAGCCATAGACGGCCGGCGTCTGTGATCTGGAGCTTGCGGCCTCGCTCGGAGGGCAACGCCACCGAGAGCCGATCTGCGTCGACGTTGTTCAACACCATATCGAGTTCTGCCGTTGTCGGCTGGAGAAAATCAATCTTCAGCAATGTTTGCTCGCGGATGACTTCCTCACGCACGGCAAAGCCTGAGCAATCCGCCAGGGCGCGGAGCACGGCGCGCTTGATCTGAAAAAGACGCTCAGTGCCGGTCATGCTTGAAGCCCTCCGAAATGCGGCCGCGCAGTTCGCTGACGGCCCCCAGGATGTCGTTCATACGGCTATGCACCGCAGAAATGTCGACCTTCACCTCCGATCGCATCGAGGCAACCGCTTCATGCAGGTCATCGTGCAGCCCGGCGATCGACACGCTGCGTTTTTGATCGAGCCGCTCAAACCCGAGGCGGATGTCATCCGCGATCTTGTCCACGCGGTCCTTCAATTCCTTATGCTGGGTAAACGGCGTATAGGTGTCGTGGGTGCGCACCGTCAGCGGTTGCGGGAGCGAGGGCGCTTCTTTTTTTCTCAGCTCCTTGATCGCCACCGCGCCACCAAGCAATGTGGCGATACAGCCACAGAGCCAGAACAGGACCGAGAGCCAGCTGGATAACTCGGCAGCGGATGGGGTAGATTGAGCGAGGAGCATCACGAAAAAAATTTCGGCGATTAACGACCGGATAATTCCCACTCGGGGCCGGAGAACTGGCCGTCCGCTTTCGCCTTGAGCGAATTGTAGGAGGCGAGGACTTCGGCTTGCTGCTCGGGAGTGATCTTCCCGTCCGCTTTGGCCTGGGCCAAGGTGGGGATCAATTCCTGCAACAGCGTGAGCGAGGCATTAACGAGGAGGACAGTGTTTGCTGCATTCATGGCGGAAAAAATTGAGGTTGGTTTTTATTTCGTGGCGGTTGTGGCGGGCGCGGCGGCCGGCGGCGCGGTGGGCATGACCATGTATTTCGTGGCCTCATTCAGCGCGGTCTGGAGAATCGCGATCGCGGCGAGCAGCGACTTTTTATTATCCGCTGTGGGGGACACCGCGTAGGTTTCGCGTAGCGCGATGGCCGAGCCGATCCACGTCTGCGAGTTCTTGCGCACGTTGTCGGCGGCCTTCGTGATGCCAGGATTGCCCACGAGCAACGGGCGATTCTGGTATTCCCAATTAACGAAATCGTGTAGCACCGAATAACTGCGGGTGATCACGAAGTCCGCGTTGTAGAGCACGGAGTCGCCATGGTAGGGACCATCGGTCCCGACATCACCGGCGCAGCCGGGAAACAAAAGCGTGGAGCACAGAAGGCCGAGGCCAACGAAGAGAAGCAGAATTTTATTTCTCATGGTGTGTTTTGATTAAACAAGGGGTTTGGCGCGCAGGGCTTCCTCGACTGCGCTTTTGATGAGTGCCTGGGTGCGCGCTTCATTTTCCAAGCGCCACGCCGAGAACCATTCGTCGATCGGTCCCCACGCGAGGCCGGCGACGGTGAAAATATCGCCTGCCCATTGCACGGCATCCGCCTTCGTGATCCAGCCACGCGCGACGAGAAACCCACCGGCCGCGGTGAGACCGTGACGGAACAGGGAAAGCGCTGGTTGCTTCACCGTGTCTTTCACGCTGCCGCCTCCTGTTTGCTTTCAGCGAGTCGTATCGTGGCGACGGCTTTGGTCGCGGTGACTTTCACCTCCGACTGAGGTGCGCTGTATCGATTTGAAAATTCGGTGCAGTTAGCGCGGTAACCGGCGCGGAAAAGGGTCAGGCACTTCTCGGCGCAGCCCGGAGGAAGCAGCATACCGTCGGGCGCAAAGCACCGCCGGCCTCTAAAGGTTTGAGCCAGGGCAACCAGCCGGGCGCGATCTTCGCTGGAAATATCGGCCAGGAATGAAATACGCATCAACGGCGATGCGCCCTGGATTTGCCGCTCGCGCGTGACGTTGACGAAAGGCGTCGAAAATGCCTTGCTGCGGGCCGTGGCTGTGGTGGTCGGGCTCAAGAGCCGCCACTGTAGATCAACCCCTGAAAATCAGATAGGGAACGGCGGGAACCGCGGGAACGGCGACGACTATTTCAGGATAAACGCAGACAATAAAAAGCCCGGCAGGTTTACCGTGCACAGGCAAACGGCCGGGCTAAAGACTCAGGCAGAGGAAACTGTCATTCGGTCCAGATCAACAGTCCGAACGGTGCTCACCAAAATCGTTTTTTTCTTCAGCCCATCCCACATGAACATCACAATAGCAACGGGGACCAAATAAATTGCCCATCCTCCAGAATTGAGGACAAGCATATCCAACGTTAATTTTGCCTGCTCCATCTGTATCTTTTTGTATTCGGGCAACTGACAGTTTCTCAAAATAGCGCATCGATCGTCGACACGTTTTTTGAAATCCGGCTCGGCCTTTGTGCGCAATTCGGCTTTTCTCAGCAGCACAAAATTCAACTTAGGAAGATTGTCCATTTGCCAGGACAAAGAATCGTCCAGCATGTGAAAGGTCGCATCTTCACACTGGATCGGTGAATTGAACTTCAGGTCGCGCAGACGATCGCGGAGCGCAAAGAGCTTGAAACGACAATCGAGCCTTAACGACGGTACAACTACGTTTTCGTAGAAAAGATGCCAAAGGGACAATGCGCCGATCCCGATAATCAGATACGATAGTGCATTCATGATGATCCTTTGCTGGTTTTACTGGCGGCTGCAGCTTTACTACCAGTCGATAACTTTAGGCCGGTGATGATTTCCTGCAAACGTGTTTTTTCCCTACCTATACGGTCCATTTCACTGTTCATTGAGCGCCTTTGCCACCTGGCGTGCAACGCCCATCCAAAGATTAAAACCGGATTTAAGGTGTAAGATATACCTTTCCATCGAGTTAGGTTCGCCAAAATTCGATTCGCCAAAACCGCAGAATCCTCGGGGCTCAATTTCCAAATGATCAACGCTGCCAAGCCCGTACAGCACGCAGTTAGGAACTGCCCTTTATTGATCGAGTGAGTCGCGATATTCTGGATCGCGGCCCACATGTTCACGTTCATTTTAACCTCACGCGTTTTTCCCATAGGGGTGATGGTTACATCACATTGGGGAAATTCCAGCGTAAGGCGACAGCAAATGGATTGGCCTGCATAGTTATGCCACGGATACTCAAACCGAATGGCTCGCCACAAAATGTCACTTATAGTGGGAATTTTTCGAGAGCGGCTTGCCGTGCATCTATTCTCTCGATGACGGCACGGAGCGACATTGCTTCCTGCTCGTTCATCGAAAAAGGCAGCTTCCCCTCGATGGCATCCTGCATCCTTTGTGCGATGTATCTACGCTTATCCTCAAAAATCTTGTCTGCATCGCTAAGCAAAGCTGCCCGTTGCCGTGCCCGCTCGACTCGCTGCTCTTCGCGAACCATAGCGTCGTGGTGTGCCAGCGCAGCATTTCCGATCACCGATAGAATCAATACTACAAGGAGCGCATTTGTGGTTTTCATTCCTGCGAAGGCTCGAACTCATCGAGCGAGAATTGTTTTTTGAGCCGATGCATCAAAACGGGAAAAGCAGAGGGGTCGCCGCTTTGTTCAGCAGCGTCGAAGATTTGTTGAGTGAAGAGCTCGCAATCCGCACGTGTGGGCAGGCGCGAATCGGATGGCCCAAGCCGAGATGCAACCGTTCCTGATTTTGACTGGTCTGGTCCGCCGAAGGAAGCACGGCCACCACCTGAATTTAGGTGACGAGAATCGGCCTTTCGCGCAGCTTGTTTCTCAGCGGACTCCAATTTACTCCAAGTTTTACGATTTATTGGAGAATACTTTCTCCCTGCGAAAAGGGTGCCGTTTGAAATCCCGATAACATCCGCCAGAGCGGAAATCGTTATCCCAAGGGCAGACGCAAGCTTATCCGTCCGCTTGGTAAACTCCAAGTTGGACTCCGATTTAATTTGACTGACTCCAGTTTTGGACAAAATTGGAGTCATGTTCACACGCGAACAGGCAAAAGTCACTCTGAAAAACCGCGGTTGGAGTTACCGGGCCGCAGCTCCCCAACTTGGAGTCACTTACCAACATTTGAGCGAAGTGCTCAACGGCAACCGACCCAGCAGGAGCCTCCTACAACGAGTGGCCCGAATCCACCGCGCTCCAAAACAGCAGGCCAACTGAGAATTTTATGAACACACTCACCGCACCACGTATCGTCATTAATAGTTTTCCTCGTCGCAGCCCCGAACTGCGCGATGACATCGCGGCCAAGGACGCTCGCATCACTGCGCGTCTCGCCGCCCAGAAGCGCCTGCCGCTCGCGCCCGCGTTCTTCATCGGCGTGCAGCAGGGTTTCGGCCCAATCCCGGACACCGAGATGTTCAACCTGACGGCGGATATCACGCCCGAGCATCGCAACGGTTCGACCGTCTCGCGGGCCACGTTGGAGAAAGCCGGCTACTACGTCCCTCCGATTTCGCCTGCCCGAATCAATCAGGCAAACGCTGGCCGCGTCTACGGGGAACTCACCGCCTGAACCTTCAGCCATACCCCGATGAAAACAAGACGACTCACTGGCCCAGCAGTCTTCCGGATCAACCGACTCTACAGCGCTGCACAGAGACTCCGCGAGCGAGCAGAGTGGCATCGTAAAGACCGCCTGTGGAGCCGGGCACTCCGCGCCGAATATGCCGCGGATAGATTGCAGCAGCGTGCATATCAACTGCTCACCGCGGCGCTTCCATACCGCGAAATCGTAAAGCTCTGCGATCTAAACGACGCGCGACGACTCCAGATCGAGCAACGTCAGGCCAAAAAGAAAGCCGCCTGATCCATGGCCGCTGCCGCTCCAGCTTCCGTTCGCAAAGCCGCCGAGAAATCGACGCTCGAATTACCGTTCCAGATTCCGGCGAAGGAATGGTTCTCCGTTCGCGAAGCCGCCGCGGTGTGCGGCATGGGTGAGACGTTCATGGAATCGCTGTTTGATGCCGCACGCGATCAGAAGAAGGGCGAAGTCTTCGGACACGAACACAACGCCGGCAACGGTGCCAGGATGACGAAGCGGATCCCGCGTGTGTTCATCGTCGCGTACCTCATCAAGACAGCCACTTACGACAACGAGGCGCTGGTTGATTGCCTCCTGAGCAGCCTGAAGTGCTGCAGCCGGGCCCAGCAGGCCCGCGTGTACCATTCCCTCGGCCGCTGGCTGCAACTCCACACATGAGCCGGTCAATTCCAGTCTGGTCTGTCCGCGCCCTCATCCGAATCGAGGAATGCCGGCTGGAGTTTTATCAGCAGATGGTTGATCGCGCCAACGAGGAGTCGGTCGGCGCGGCGATGAATTGCGCCCGCAATTTGAAAGAGCGCTGGTCGCTCTGTCTGCAGCGCCTGCAGTTCCGCCGGGCCCAGCTCGCGGGAATTGCCGAACGCCAGCGGGCCGAGCAGGCCGCGCAACAAATTTCTCCGGCTGCACCGTCCCTTGGTCATGCCGTTCCGTCGAACGACGCGGGGCAGCCGGCGAATCCCTCCTGAAAAATGTCGAAGATAGAAAAGCAATCCGCCGCGCTCGCCGTGTTCAAAGCCAATCTGCTGGCTGATGATCACCGGGCGAAAGCCATCGAGATCGCCAAGTCCCAATTCGAAACGCTTGTCAGCCACCGCCGCCAGGCACCGTATCGCGCCATCGCGCTCGGAATCCTGCTGCACCAGCTCAAGGCCGGGTGCCAGCACGGCGAGTGGATGGGGACCTACGAGCAAATTTTAAAGTCTTTAAAATTTGTCACCGAGGGCACCGCCCGCGTCTACGCCAGCCAATACATGCGGCTCGCCTCGACGTTTCTGACGGAGGCCGACGCGGCCAAGCCGGAATTCATCCAGCTCTCGGTGAACCAGACGGAAATCAGCAAGGACACGGGCAACGCCACGGAAAAGGCATTCGCGAAAAAATTGGAGTCCTTCATCGGCGATCGTTCCCTGGACGAGCTGCTCACGGACTACGATCTCCGCAACGCCGCCGCCACGAAACGCCGCAAGCTCGCGGCCGAGGAAAATGCGGCGGTATCGGACGCCGCGGAAATGTCCGCGCAAGACCTGTTCAACGAGATGGAGGAACACCTTCAACTCGCCCGCAAGAGCGCCGCCGACAAGGGCGTGTGGATGCGCCTCTCGAAGCAGCATCACAAGGATCTGATGGAAACGGCCGGTGAGACGTACCAGCGCATCAAGGCGCAGTACGAGAAAACACACGGGGCGCTGAAAAAATAATTTCCGACCATGAGCGACTCCCAACTCGTCCCCGCCAACCAGGAAACCGGACTGACCGCCGCCGCGGCGGAATTTATCCCGTTTCAACATCACCGTGAATGGCTCGACACGCCCGCGCACGAGCGAGAGCGCATCAAGGATCTGATCAGTGCGATGGAGCGGATCCAGACGAGCGAGGCCGGCGTGTTGACGGTGTGCGGAGAGATCGCCCTGGAGAACCGGGAGCGTGACGGCTGGAGCAAGCACAACCTCAAGACGCTGTTCTACGCCTGGGTGAAGGCGAAGGACTGGCGGGCGCTGCGCCGGAACTACAAACACGAGAGCGCGTTGCCGGTGGAGTTTATCAATCACCTCCGCGCCATGGTGCTTGTCGAACACCGCAGCCGCAAACAGGCGATCAACCGCGTGCGCGAGGCTTGGAGAAACGGCGAAAAGGTTCCCGGCTACGGCACATGGCGCGAATGGTTTGCCGTGACCTATCAGGACCGCGACGTGCCGAAAGGTTTTTGCGGCGACTATCCCAGCAGCTGGTCCGATCGGAATCTCTACAACAACATGCCGAGCCGGGCCCAGCACAAGTACGCGACCCGCGGCATCACCTACGCGCAATCGGAATTGCCCCACATCGTACGCGACACGTCGGCGCTGCGTCCGCTCGAGCTGGTGGTGTTCGACGATTTCAAGACGGACATCCGGGTGATCGCCCACAACCCCGTCTTGAAAAAATGGGAGATCGTTCCCTGCGCCGGTTTGATCGCGATGGACGTCGCCACGCGCAGGATCCTCGGCTTCGCGCTCGTGCCGCGCCTCACGCTGCCAAAACGCGAGCAGCGCGATGACACCACACCCCTGAGTGATGAGGAGCGCGACGGTGACGATCGCATGCGCAAGATCGCGATCAGCCGCGCCGACCTGCAGCGCGTTATGAAATTAATCTTTAGCCGCTTCGGTGTTCCCAAGGACTACCCGATGACGCTGCTCGTTGAAAACGCCGCGGCGGCGATCACCACCGATCTGGAAGCGGCCCTTGATTTGAATTTCGGCGGGCAGGTGCGCGTGTCCAGGACGAACATGCTGGAGCACCGCACGCTCGCCAACGGTTTCACCGAGCGCGGCGGCAAGCCCTGGGAAAAGGGCTGGATCGAAAGTGCGATCAACGTGAAGCACAACCGGGCGGGAAATCTTCCAGGGCAAACCGGCAGCATGGAACAGGTAAACGCGCCGGGCGATCTCATGGCCAAGGTCGCCTACGCCGAGGGAGTACTGGAAGGCGTATCGCCCGAAGATGCGGCGCGATTTTCCCTGCCTTTCAAGTCGATCGCCGAGGCGACGCTGGCTTATGGCGCGATCTTCGACTGGATGGATCAGCGCGGCGAGCACGAGGAACACAAGATGCTCGGCTTCGACCGCATCAAGGAATGGTCCGCCGGGCCCGGCCTTCCATTCCTGCCGATCGAAAAGCTCGCGTTGGTTCCGGTCGCTGAACACAGCAAAATGGAAATCCGCGACCGTGCGCAAAGCCCGCGGGAGCGCTGGCGTGCGTTGTGCGCGAAGTGCGTGCGCGTGACAGTGCCGGAATTTGCGATCGCGCTCCTGGCATACACCCCCAAGGCGAATCTGGTTCTCCGCAACCACAAGCTGACATTCACTCAGGGAGAATTTCGCGGCACGTTCCTGGACACCGAAGCCACGCTCGCCCATCTGGCAGAAGGCACGAAGTTGATCGGCTACTACGATTCGGAGAATCCCTCGCATCTTTTCGTCACCGACCAGCAGGGACGCGCCCAGGCGGTGTTGAAACGCCAGGGCATGGCGGGAATCAAGAACGCGGCCGAGATCAGCGCCGCCCAGGCGGAGGTTGCTCGTTGGATGAGCAACAACGTACAGAAGCCGGTGCGCGAGCTGCTCGGCGACCAGGAGGCCCGCCTTGCCGACGCCGCGGCCCAGAACGACGCCGCAAGGGCCAGCCTCGGCCTGCCAGCCATTTCTTCCGCGGTGCGCCCCGGTGCGCCTCGCACGCTACCCGCGCCGGCATCGTCCGGTGATATTGAAAAAGCAGGGGATAAACCGGCAACCACCGGCAAACCTGCACCGCGGAGAATTTCCCAGACGCTCGCCCGCGATCAATTCGCGCCGCCGCCCGATCGCTACGCCGCGGCGCAGCAGACCACCGACGCGATCTGCGACACGATCACCGAAGAACGGGAACGCGCCATCCGCCGGGCGAGAGAAATCTCCGGGCCGACGTGCAACCAGAACGACCTTCTCGGCGACGACCAGCAACCAGCGCCAGTCGCTCCGTCCGTGAATTCAGAAGACGAACCCACCAACCCCAACGACCTGCTGGATTAATTTTCATGAACACCACCACCACAGAAAAAGAGACCACCACAGAACAAACCGCCATCGTCCGGACTGCCGACGCCGCAGTTTCACAATGGGAAGGAACCAATCTCGCCGGGGACGTAGTCGAACAGGGCATCAGCAAAAATCGTCCTGAATACCAGGACGACCTTCGCTGGTGGTTCCGTTACGCGCACGTCGAAAAAAACATGAGCCAGAGCATGGCCGCGGGGATGCTCGGCGTCGACGGCGGCACGTACAGCAAAGTTTTCCGCGGGACGTATAATGCTCCGCAGGGCGGGATCCTGCCGCCGCCGGCAAAGATGCTCTCACGGATCCGCGTGATGCGGGCCCAGGAGAAAGAGAAAGCCGACGCCCGCAACCAGGGCCGCGTGATGACACCCACCGTGGAGGAGATTCACTGGGTCTGCCGCAAGGCATGGAACGACGGGCAAATTGCTTTCATCTTCGGCGAATCCCATATCGGCAAATCGGAAGCCGTGCTCTGGTTCCGGGATGACAACAATCACGGGGCGACGATCTACGTCGACCTGCAGGGCTGCTACGGCGTGCAGGACGTTTACAGAGCCTTTGCACGGGCGTTGAAGATCAGTCCGGACACGCCGATTTCAAAACTCGTGCCACGGGTGATGGCCGCGATCGACCGGACCAACCTCGTCATCTGCGACGAGTTTCACTACCTCACGTATGGCTACCAGAAGAACGGCAGCGTGCGGATGGTGAATGCGATCAAAGCCATCAAGGATCGCACCGGCTGCGCGATGGTGCTCATCGCGACCAACGTCGCCCGCAACGAATTTGTCGAGGGCACCGGTCGCGAGGCCAAGCTGCTCAAGCAACTCTGGCGTCGCGGCGTGATCAAGCTGCAGCTGCCCGATGCGCTGCGCGTCGGCGACGTCCGAGCGTTTGCCAAGACTTACGACCTGGAATTCCCGGCGGCTCCCGAGCGCGAGGACGACGACATCTGGAAGAAATTCCGCATCACGCATCCCGATTTTGTCGCCCTCGATCTCACCGAGCGGATCGCCCACGACTACGGCATCAAGCATCTGGTCGCGGTGATTCACGATGGCCAGCGCCTCGCCAAGAAGCGCGGCCGCGCACTCACCTGGAAGGACGTGATCGAGGCCCAGCGCGTCTACGACAGCAAGAGCACGAAGCGGGTCGCGTAACTGGGAGACCGTCATGAGCAAAGAAATCATCCTGGTCACAGTAAAGCACGGCGACACCAACATCGCTCGCGCGGGCAAAGGCAAAAACGCCTGCACCGCCAGTTCGACAAATTCCAGTGACGTCGCTGCTCGCGCAGCAGCCGCCAAATATTTCGCATGTCGCGAAGGCGAGATCGCGATCCTTCAAACACAAAGCGGCACGCTTCAACCTCCAACTCCTAATATCTATTTCGCGGCAATCGCCCGACGTGGCATCCGCTCTGTGATGGAGTCATTGAAATTGCATCACGAGGCGGCGAGGAGGCCAGAATGATCCCAACGCGCACGACAGGTTTCCGTTTGCTCCGCCCGGCCCTAAAGCCGCTCACCTTAAAAAAGGCGAACTCTCCGGCTGATCCCACCGCCACAATCCGTAACACTCAACGGCCGCGGGCCAGAAAGTCGTGATCATATTCCTTACTTTCGGCCTGATTGTTTTCTGCGCTGTGGTTCTGTGGCGAGCGATCGACACCGCGAAGCCCGTCGAAATCGTCGCGGGCCAGTGGTACGGCCAGCCCGATCCTCTGAGTGACGACGTTGCCCTGGTCACGTCGATCGACGGCGAGATCGTACACTACATCCATAACAACGTGGAACGAAAGGGGACGCGGCAATTCTTCATCGTGCGTTATCCTTATCCCCACGGCAACCGGCCGCGCGAATGAAGCCGATCACCCGCAGCGAGTGGATCGAGATGCTGATCTCCGCCGCGCTGGGCGCATTGCTTGGATATTTTCTCTACCTCGCCGTTTAGACCGGC
>JBEHXD010000135.1:0-10810 GCA_048498875.1 Verrucomicrobiota bacterium | reverse complement strand
CGCGCGTTCGGCTTTTGCGCCGGCCGCGACGACTGACTCATATCTGGCCTCGACCTGCGTTGTTTGAAAATACAGGGTGGAATTTTTCCCCACCTCTCCTGCGCCTTGGGAAGTCGACAACATGATGCGAACCGGACCGCACTCCAGAAAGGCCAGGTTGGGGCCGGCGTCGAAGAGGAATTTCAACCCCAGAATGTCGCGATAGAATCGTTTCGCGGCGGCAACGTCACTTACGGTCACCGCCACCTGGCGGATTCCGGAAAAGCCACTGGTTGGAGCATCCACAAAATTCGATCATCCAGATTCGCCCACGCATGCCGAGCGAATTTAACCGAATCCACCGGCGCTTACTGCAGCTCGTAAACGCGAACGTAGTCGATGCGATATTCCTGAGGGAGAACCGTCGTGTCATCGGGGTAGCCGGGCCATAGTCCACCGATCGCAAGGTTGAGCAAAATATATCCCGACATGTCATCGAATACCCAAACTGTTCCAGGCGGGAGATCCGCAGGCGTCAGGGTGTGATAAACCTTTCCGTCGAGCAGCCACTCGATTTTTCCCGGCCGCCAGTCGACCGCGAAGACGTGATAGGCATGACTGAATTCCACGTTGGCGGGCAGGACCGTGAATTTGCTTAGCCCATGCTGGCCCGAATAGCCCGGCCCGTGTAACGTGCCGTAGAGCGTGCCAGGCTGGTGTCCGATCAACTCCACAATGTCGATTTCACCACATCCCGGCCATGGCACTTTTTCAATATTGTCTCCCAGCATCCAGAATGCCGGCCACACTCCCTGCCCTCGTGGGAGCTTTAACCGGGCCTCGATCCGTCCATAACGAGCGGAGAATTTCCCGAGCGTTTTGAGTCGGGCCGAGGTGTAGCCGCCACCCGGAGTCTTAATGGCCTTTATAACCAGCGCCCTCCCATCGGTTGCTTCGGGATCCGCCACGACAAAGGAATTTTCCCGCGACGTGGTATAGGTTTGGAGTTCCTTGTTCCCCCAACCGTTATCGCCTGTGTCATGCACCCATTTGGCCGGGTCCGGTCCGCTGCCGAGCGGTTGATTGAACTCATCCCGCCAGATCGGGGCGGCAAAAACGGAAGTGGTCATGAGAAACGTAAGAAAATAGGAAAAGGAGAATTCAGCAGACACGGTGGCCTTCACTCAGGAGACAGCTGGCGCCGCGGCTTTGCGTGCAGCCAGTTCGCGCTCGATCTCCTTCACCTGGGGTTCATCAAGTTTGTAGAAAATAGTCGCGAGGCCGGCGAGCAGTGCGAGCGCCCCCGGCATCAAACTGAAAAGCAGATTGATGCCGTGCATCACGCGCGGGGTTTGTTCGACATTTGCCACGAAGCCGTAGTACGCGAGCAACCAGCCGATAAGCGCGCCGCCCACGGCCATTCCGATGTTCTGGACAAAGACCGTCGCCGAAAAAATGAGGCCGGTGGCTCGGCGGCGAAATTTCCATTCGCCGTAGTCGGCGGTGTCGGCGTACATCGACCAGACAATGGCCGGCGTCGGGCCCGCCGCAAAGCAGGCCACAATGTTGCAGGCGTAAAGCAGCGGCAGATTGTGCGGGTCCACAAAATAGCAGGCCGCGATGCCGCCGCCATTGATGAGCGTAAGCCAAATCATCAACGAGCGGCGCGACCAGCGGGCGGTGAAAAACTTCGTGACGAGTGCACCCGCGATGAAACAGAGAAATCCCACCTTGTTGAAGTTACCCAGGGCTGCCTCGTTGCCGGCAACATATTTGAAATAATACACGCCCGCGCCATTGCGAAGGCCGACATTGGTCAGGTTGAGGAAAGCGACGAAGAACAGCACGAGCCAGGGGGTGTTCGACTTCAGATCGCCCAGATCATTTGCGAGCGAGCCTTTCTGCTCCGGTGGACTGATCACCCGCTCCCGGGTGTTCCAGAAGGTATAGAGAAACATCGCGACCGACAGCACGGCGAAGATCGCCATCGTATAGCGAAAACCATCTGCAGGGGAACCACCGGCCGGCGTGAGGAACTCTTTTAGATCGGGCACGAAGCCACCGATGAGAAAAGCCCCAAGAAAAGCGCAGGCAAACCGGTAGGATGAAAGCGAGGTCCGATCGTCGGAGGACGGCGACATGACGCCCATTAACGCGCCGTAGGGCGTGTTGATCGTGACGTAGGCAACCTTGATCAAGGCGAAGGTCACGTACGCGTAGACGAGTTTGGACGAGGGGCCGAGCGCCGGATTCGCAAATACCAGGTAGCCGATGATACCGTAGGGCACAGCGCCCCAGAGGATCCAGGGACGAAATTTGCCCCAGCGGGACTGGGTTCGGTCAGCCAGAATACCGACCACGGGATTGAGCACCGCCACAGCAGTCGGGACGATGAACATCAAGGTGCCCACGGCCTTGGCCGGCACGCCAAAGATGTCCGTGTAGTAGTAGGCCAGGAAAATATTGATAACCTGGAAAAAGAAATTCGAAGCAGTATCGCCCAGGCCATAAGCCAGCTTTTCTTTGAATCCAAGGCGGTCGCTGGAAGGAGTAGTCACGGCAGAGCGAGAGGGTTCAATTCGCCGCGGGATTGCGGCGATTGACTGGGTTGATACGCGATCGTTCATGGCGGCGAAAGAGGAAACACTCGCGGGATGCGCGCACCGGGATTGGACCGGTGCGCGCGAAACCACTCCCCTAAGATTAACCCGGATTAAAACCCGATCTGATAAGTGAGGCGGGCCGTGATGGGCGGATTGTAGATCAGGCCGTAAAGCTTCGTATCGTTGAGCAGATTATCGATGTTCAGCTGGACGTATTGGCCGTGTCCACCGCTCTTCCACTCCTTGCGGATGAAGCCGTTGACCGTGAGCTGCGAGGGCATGTAGAGCACGATGACCTTGCCGCTTGTGTCGGTTTGCACCTGGCCGGAACCGTGCGTCACGCCTGAGAAGTAAGCGCGTCTCGAAGCCCAATCGCCGCCGGCGCCAACCACCCAACCCTTAAGCGAGCCGCCAAACTTGTAGTTGGCGAACAGCGTATAACGGTTGCGCGGAGTGTCGTCGCCCGGGAACGTACCGCTGTTCGTGCGCGTCGAGGTATCGCTCGGATCCGTGTAAGCTTCAGCCAGGGTTTGACCTTTCAGGCCGAAACCGCCGTTCGGAAAATACCACGTAGCCCAGCGATCCTGCGGATAGGGATATTTGATCCACACGCCCTTGTTGATGAGCTTCACGCTGCTGTTCACCGCGCCCGAGACGACGATTTGAAGGTGTTCGTTCGGCGTGAAGAGGATCGAACCATCCCAACCGCTCGCTTCGGAAATCGCCGGAAGTGCATTTTTCTGCGAGGTGTTCTGAAACGCACCGTCGTCCAGCGTGGCGTTGTTCACGCCCGGATCATTAATGTCGTTGCCATGGTACAGCCAGCCCGCCCAACCGGGAGCGGCGGCCTTGAACATCGCATCAAGCCAGGCTGCGCCTTCGGCTTTGCTCGCGTTGAGGTAGATGCTGCCCGCGTCCGCGCTCTGATTGTTGATCGGAGAAACGAGCGTGATCGCACCGGCATTGTACGCGGCGATCCACGCCGCCTGCTCCGCCGCATTCGGCGTGTAGGTCTGGCCGTTCGCCACAAAACCCGGCAGAGTCACAGTCTGGCCCGACGAGTTTTTCGTCGTGTACGAGGTGGTCGCGAACGGGTTGAAGAAGCCCGTGCCGTTGGCGTCGCCGAGATTGTAGATGATCGGCTTGGTCGGATCGAACCGGGGGTGACCGAGGGGCGCGGGAGTCGAGAAACCCGTGCCGAGCCAGGCGTTCTTGGTGATCTTGTAATGACTGATCGATCCCGAGATCTTTCCATCGAGGAAATCGAATTTGATGCCGAATTCCTTGCTCTTCGCCGTGTCAGCACCCACGGGCGCACCGGTCAGCGATTCATGCAAGCCACCGAAGTTGGGTTGGAAACCATCCGCCTTCAGAGCGAACACGGACAGCGACTTCGTGAGCTTCAACATCGCGCCCAATTGGCGGGAGGTTTTCTTCGTCTGTTTCGCCACGCTCGTCGTGGTTTTGGCCTCACTCGCAGGTGAAGCGTTGGGCGAGGTGATCGTGGTGTCGGTGGACCAGTTGTCACTCGTGTCCTTGCGCAGGCCGGTCATGATGATGAGACGATCTTCCACCCCGCCGACTTTGAAGAGCTTGAGGAAGTTGTTCAGGTAAAACGCGCGGTCCCAGCCCTTGTTCACGTTGTCCCTGTCGTTCTGATACAAGGCGGGAGCCGCGGCGCCATTGCCCTGCACGCCGAAGCGGATAGGCTTCAAATCGAGCGGGCCCTTGAAGCTGTAGAGTCCGTCGATCGTCTGCGAATTATCGCCGCGGATTTCATTGTAGAGTTCCGAGTAGCCGGCGAGCACCTGATTCTGGAGCTGAAACCAGCGGTTCTGGAAAAGGGATTTCTGACCGGACAGCTCGACCCGCTCCTGATCGCGGATGGTGCGGGCGTGTCCCTGGTTCCAGGCGTAGCGAACCACCTCGTTATTGAAGGTACCCTGCTGCAGGCTCGTGTTCGATGCGTTGACGCCGTCAAAGCCGCTACCGATAGACGTGAGCGTGATGGTCTGGGATTGATCAAAACCCGGAGTACCGACGGAGACCTGCTGAATGCCGCCATTCGCGTCCTGCGTCTGCACGCGGTAATTGGAATGGTTGTAGCCAATCAGGAAATCCAGTTGGGGAACATACTCAGTCTCCTTCAGGAGCTGCTGGGTGCCGAGAATTTCGAAATTAGTTTCCTGTTGATTATTGTAGGTGTCAGGTCCGCTCAGATTGAACGTGCGCTTGTTCGCGCCAGGCGGCCAATAAAACCCGGTCGCCTCCAGCTGATCGTTGTTGATCGGAGTGCCGCCGGTGCCCTGCGCGGAGCGCAGCGCGCGGAAGCCAAAGCCATTTTGTTCCGACTTCGTGTATTCCGTCTCGACGAGAATCTCCGTCGTCTTGGTCGGCTTCCACATGACCGAAGGAGCAATGAAGAAATGCTTCTTCTTCTGGTAGTCGATATCGGTCTCGGAATGCTCCCAGCTGCCATCCAGGCGATAGCTCAGACCATCCACCTCGGGAATCGGTCCTGTGGTGTCCAGTGAGGCGCGCATGAAATTATTGACCCCGTAGGAAAGCGACAGCGAACCCTGTTGTTTGTCGCGCGGGCGGGCCGTCAGATAATCAACCACGCCGCCAAAGTTTCCCGTGCCGTAGAGCAAGGCGTTGGGTCCCTGCACCACTTCGATACGATCGATGTTGATCGCGTCGCTCGGGCTGCCGCGCAGGAATCCATTCCGAAGCACATTATTTGTGATGAAACCACGGATCTTGAGCTGGGTGCCGCTGATGTTCGACGTGATTCCCTCGGGATTATTCACGCCACCCGGACCGTAGGCGGAACGCTGAATGCCGCCAACGCCACCGGAGTTCTCGAGGTCGTTTTGGGTCTGGAGCGAAATGCCCGAGACGTAGGAAAGGGATTTGCGCAGATCGGTGGCGCCGATGTCGTTGATGAATTCGCTCGTGACGACATTGATCGGAAGCGGCAGGTCCTTGATCTGGCTGTTGACGCGCGAACCGGAAATCGCATTCGTGGCCGCGTAGCCGCGATCTTTGTCCGTGGTCACCGCAAATGGCGAGAGGACGACGGTCTCGTTTTTCTTGTCGAGACTGTCACCCGTCGTGGAGGTGTCGGCTGATTTGGTTTGGGCGCTGGCAACGACTGGCCAGGCACTGAGGAGCGCGGAACAGAGCAGTAGTCCCGCGCGAAGCGCGGTTCGGTTTCGGGGTTTCATTTCAGGAACGGGTTGTTTGGGTTCAGGTGTTACCCGCCAGAGACTGGCCTCGAGCCGGCAGCTCCACAGAGGAGTCGACGGGCGCTCGACGAAAAGATTCAGGGGTAAGAAACATGAAAATTCGTCTCCTCAATCGCTCGAAAAGACGTGACTAAAAATTGGATAATGCGCATCAGTGTCAACGTATATGTGCACATCAATGTGCATAGAAAACACACCTAGCTTTAGATATTTATATTGCTCAATTTTAGCATTTTGTGATTATAAAACAAAAATATACGTTTCATTTTTAACAAATTAAACCAATTTTGGTGCATAACATATTATCCTTGATTAATCGCACTCAGGCCGTAGCCATTCGACCAGCTTCAATTTGGTGACCCCACTCTCTCCATGCCGCCCATCAATCAGGATCTGATCGCCGCGCGCCTGAATATTTCCCGCACCACCGTTTCGCGCAGTCTCGCCAATCACCCGGCGATCAGCGCGGAAACCCGGGCGAAGGTCCACAGCATGGCGGAGGAGCTCGGCTACCGGCAGAGCCCCGGACGCATCACCCGTCGCCACACCAAGGGCGCACGCGCCCTCACGATTGGCGTGCTGATCGGCATTCCCGCGGAAAACGTGGTGATGGCCACCTTTCCCTACATTTTGAAAGGCATCCGCGAGCGGGCGGAGGTGGAGCACGTCAAGGTCGACGTCTACTACCAGCCGCCCGGTGAATTTGATTCCGAAAGCAACCGCCAGTCGGTGTTCCGCCACATTCGCAACAGCGACTGGCGGGGCACCATCCTGATTTATCCCTTCACGGAATCAGCCGTGGAAATGATTGCGCGGAAGATCTCCACGGTGGCGGTGCTCGAGAGCTACAGTCACCCGGGTATCGACATAATTGATACAGACGACGCCTCCGCCGTGCTGGCACTGGTGGAATGTCTGCATGCCGCCGGCCACCGTCGCATCGGATTTCTTTCCTGGTATTATCCCATCGGCGGACACTGGGTCGCCCGCCGTTTCAGCGGCTACGTGGAGGCGCTTTTCTACCACGGACTGGAATTCAACCCGTCCTGGGTGCTGAACGTGAACAAAAACCTGCCCCGGCTCAGCACCACGGAGGTCGCCGATGCCGTCGCCCGCATCACGAAGACCGAGGGCGTGACCGCCTGGGTTTGCGCCGCGGATCACCAGGCCTATCCCCTGATGCAGGAATTGCGGCAGCGCGGCCTGCGCGTGCCCGAGGATTGCTCCGTCACCGGCTTTGACGGCTTGGAGCCGGCCGCCGGCGTGCGCCGGGCGACGTCGATGCGCGTGCCACACGAACATATCGGATCGTCCGCTCTCACCCGTCTCATCAATCGCATCGAACATCCCGCGTCGCCCCGCCGGAAAATTCTCGTCGAGGCCCAGCTGGTCACTGGTGAAACCATCGCGCCGCCGCGTGCGAACGCGACGCCGCCGTAACGCCTCTCCTGCCTACCTCGCCCAGGGTTGCGGCAACGGAGCCGGAAAAATTCCGGAAAGCTCAACCGTCCGACCCTCGCGCGACGCCCGGTGAATTCCTTCCATGATTTCGACCACATGGGCGGCATGCGCTCCACCAGTGGGGTGAGGCTCATCATAACGCAATCCACGCCAGAGGCCCACGACCCCCGCACTCCAATCACAGTACCAGTCGCCAAACCCGGCGGCCGGACGCACCGGACGCACCCGCTGGTACTTTTCCCCAAACTTACCCAGTTTCACCGGCGCGGCCGCAGAGAACCAGGCCGTGGAAATCGAGCCGGCATCGCCGTGAATTTCCAAACCGGCGCGATTTTCCGCCGGCTCTCCCACGTAGAAATTCGCGCTCAATCGCGCCCGGACCCCGTTGCGAAATTCGAGCACCGACACGAGCCAGTCCTCGGTCGTCAGCGTAAAGACATTCCCGTTTTTCGTTTTGCGTTCCGGCAGCACAATTCCTCCTCCCGTGACGACGCGAGCGACCGGGCCAAACCAGGCGGTAAGCAACGCGAGCGGATAAACACCCACATCAAACACCGGTCCCGCGGCGTAGAATGGCACGGGGTTGGGATGCCAGGTTTCAATGCGCGCCCAATCCACCGCCGCATACACCACCCGGGGAGCCCCAATCGCACCGTCGCGCACCAGTTTCCAAGCCGTTTGCTGGGCTTCGCCCAGCCACGTGACTGGCGCACAGCTCAGCCGCAGTCCGCGGCGATCCGCAAGTTCCACCAGTCCCTTCGCCTCCGCCGCGGTCATTGCGAGCGGTTTTTCGGAATGAACATGCTTTCCCGCTTCGAGACACTGGGTGACCACCGGAACGTGCGCGCTTTGAATGGTCAGGTTTACGACCGCCTCCACCTGGGAATCCGCGAGAACCGCTTCCAATGAAGCGTAGGCTTTTCCGCCGTGCTTTTTCACCCACTCGGTGGCGCGCGCGGCATCCATGTCGCTCGCGCCAAGGATTTTGATTTCCGGTCGGGCACGCATGGCCTCGCCGTAAGCGCCGGCAATATTGCCGCAGCCAACCACGGCGACCCGCAACGGCGGGGCGCTTTCCTTCACCACCACCGCGTCCCACCAGCGCTCCACCCGTTCGCGGCCTTCGCGCACTTCCTCCCGCGGATCGAACAACTCGGGCTCATGTTCGATCCCGATCGGGCCGCGGAATCCGCGTTCCCGCAAAACGGATACGATCGCCTGCACAGAAACCACGCCATCGCCGAGCCGGCACGTTTCGTGGCCCATGTCGATAAAGTCGAACCCCGTTTTCTCCGGACGCTTCGCTTTCACGTCCTTCAAGTGGACGGCAATGACACGGGAACCAAATTCGTTGAGCGCCTTGAGTGCATCCCAATCGCGCGTGGCACACCACCCGGTGTCGAGAGCCACGCCCACGACATCCTCATCCCCCGGCCCAAGTCGCGCAAAAATTTCGGCTGCGCTTTTCTCCGGGTGGTTTTCGATCGCGTAGGCCACGCCAAATTTTCGCAAGATCGCAACCGCGGCGGCCCGATCCTGCGCGAAATAATCGCAGTGTCCGGCAAACAGCGGGATATCCAGGAAGCGGCAGATCCGGCACGCCGCCCTGAGTTCCGGGGCGCCGCCGCCCACCCACGCCGGATAGCTGCGCACCACCAGCCCGTGTGCCACCAGCAAACGCTTCGCGATCGCCAGGTGCTCGGGCGTCGCCCAGCGCCAATGAAGGTGGGCACACCAAAGGTCGATGCTCGAAAAACCCAGGGCTTTGATTTCAAGGAGCATTTCTTCGAAGCGCACCTCATACGTCGACAGCGGCGAAAACCACGCATTCGTCGCATCGTCGCCCTGCATCCAACCTTTCTCCATTCGATAACCAATCTGACGGGCGACAAAATTAGCGGTCACGAACGAAGGAGAAGGGGTCATGCGATCAACGTGGGGCAAAACCACGGCACTGTCTATGCAGGTTTTCTGTGAAGCCGATTGCGCCGTGGCCGCCGGCACGGTCCCCCCTCACCATCCTGCCACCCTTTCGGTCATTCAACACGCTTGCCAACTTCCCAGTCGCCGGACTCCAATTCCGAGGATGGATGAATCGATTGAATTACCGGCTTGGAAAGAGGAACTGGATGCCATTGTGGGCGCACGTGCCCACGGACAATCCGGGGAAATTTTTCCGCGCCTGCAGAAACTCGACCGCCAGTATCCGCAAACGGCGGAAATCAATTACCAACTGGCCTGGACCAGTGACATGCTTGGACGGGCCAACGAGGCTCTGTCTTATTATGAAAAAGCCATCGCCCTCGGCCTTCCCGCCAATGAACTTTCCGGCGCGTTGATCGGGCTCGGTTCCACTCTTCGAATCCTCGGCCAACTCGATCGCTCCGCCGAAGTGCTGCGTTCGGGCAGGAGCCAGTTTCCCGAAAATCGTGAGTTCGAGGCCTTCCTCGCGCTTACGCTTCACACCCAAGGCCAGCACGCAGATGCCGTCCGCCTGTTGATCGATACCCTCTGCGATACCACGGAAGACATCGGACTCACCGCTTATCAGCGAACTTTGCGACATGTCGCCGCCACGCTTTGACGCCATGTGGTGATAACAGCTGCAATCTCTCTGCAAAACCCAGGTTGGCACTTCCCAGACTCGCAGGTGAATCCCTCAAGTTATCGCTAAGTTCTTTATCACTTGGATTTTTGCCTTAATAATTACCCCTGACGAACCGATGCTCCAAGAGCACGAAAGGCCCCGATTCCGCCATGTTCACTAATGAACTTCGTGTTCGCTAATGACATTGCCATTTTGCGTAAATCATTCTCTGATCAACGTGATTAAGTACCCCGTCAGAGTTTTTCTGTATCCTTAACCCCCCGCATGAAACCAAGAACACGACCTATCGCTTCGTTGCGTCAGCTGTTGCTGCTGCAACTTTGTATCGCCTCCCTCGTTCCATTGGGCCGAGCCCAAGTCGCGCCCGCGGCTTCCCCGGCAAGTCCATCGGAAAAACCCCGTTCCGTTCCGGTGGAAACCACCACTACGACCAGCGCGACCCAATCGCCGTCACTCGACGAAGCGATTGTGCTCTCACCGTTTTCGGTCACGGCAAATAACAAGGGCTATTATTCCGCCAACACCATGTCCGGCACGCGCTTCAACACGAAGCTCGATGACCTGGCGTCCTCCATCACGATCATGACGAAGGACCAGATATGTCGGACTTCGCCATGCTCGATATGAACGACGTATTCCTGTACGTCGCGGGCACCGAAGGTACCGGCACCTACACGGACTTCACCCTCGATCGCAACGGCAGTATCAGCGACAACGTTCAGAACAACCCGACGCAGGCGAACCGCGTTCGCGGTCTCGCTCCTGCCAACATCTCCCTCGGTAACATCGAAACGATGGGCCGCGTGCCGATTGATCCGATCACCATCGACTCCATCGAAGTCAGCCGCGGACCCAATGCCAACGTCTTCGGCCTGGGTAATCCCTCCGGCACGGTCAATCAAGTGCCCGCC
>JBEHXD010000134.1:0-10999 GCA_048498875.1 Verrucomicrobiota bacterium | reverse complement strand
AAGTTTGGTAAATACAGCGCCGACCGGAATCGAAACCGAGGACGGACGCCGTGTTGCCCTCTGGATCGATGACCCGCTCGCCGAGATCGGAGGCCGCGACATTCAGGATCGTGCCGAAACTCTTGCAGTCATCCAGGAAGAGCCGGGCCTGGATTTCGTCCCGGCTGCTCACCCACTGGTCATAACGCGCACCGGTCTGGCTGAGATTTCGCGTGATCCGGTAGGCTTCGCTCCACGTCCAACCGATTTGACGGGCCTTCTCCGCGCCCTTCTTGAGCGACGGATCGAGCACCCATTTCGCCTGATGATTCAGCAGCAACGGTTCCTTGCCCTGCTCAGTGGGCGCGGGAAAAACTTTGCAGCGGCCGATGACGGGCTTGCGCAGCGTGATGCCGAGGGATTTTGCAACGTCGTCCGTCACAGGATTCCGACCGCCTCTTCGATAACCTTGAGAGTTTCCTGGCTGATGCCGCCCTTCGTCTTGGCCTTGTTCACTGCATCGCGGATGCTGGCCATCTTGTCCTCGTACTGCTTGAGACGAAGCGCCTGGTTGTCGGCTTTGAGCGTCAGCTCCGTGTCTTTCTGCCGACGTTTGCGCAGCGCGATAAACAGATCCGAGTCCTGCTCCTGGACAGCACGCGCCTCGAACGCCACCTGGGCAACGGTCGAAAGCTTCGCCGCATCGAGATTGAGATTCGGCAACTTCAACAGCTGGCTCTGCAACTGGTCGGCGAAACTCGCCGCCTGCTCCAAGCGCCGCGACAGCGGATACCAGTGATAAAATTGAGAGAGCGCACCGGTGGAAGTGAACACGCCCGGCTCCTTCGCGATGAGAACCTTCACCTCGTTGGCCGTGTGCTGTTGGAGCAAAGCGAAGATCGCGGCCTGCTGTTCGGCCGGGAGCGTCTTCAACTTGGCGTCGCCGCGTGGTTTTTTCATGCACGTGGCTGCTCCCCGGTTGCACCGGCGCGGGTGAACAAAGCTAAGCCCGCGCCGGTGGTTTTATGACCTAACACCAAAGACCGGCAACGGCCGGGAGGATTTGCTCGGGTTAAGCCGGCCGTGCGGTCAATGCACGCGGTCAGCCCCGAGGCTTTGCTCATGACAGCAAATTGGTTCATCGATTCTCCTGGAGCCAGGCGTTGCCCTGCTCGTTGAGTTTGCGCTTCGACTCGGTTTCACCCTGCACGCTGGTGAGCCGGCCGGCGCGGTCGTGGTAGAGGATTGAATCGGTAAGCTCCGAATCGCTCGGACGCGGAACAACCAGGCGCGAGGCATCCGCTTTCAAAATGGAATCTGGCAGCAGGAAGCCGGCGGCGAGCGCCAGACATTCCGCAATTGCGAGATCGATCTTGTTTTGTCGAGTGCTACGCACGGTTGTGTTTCTCCCGTTTTTCCAGCCCGTCGACGCGTGCTGAGGTGGCAGACAAATCGCGACTGATGCTGCCGACGCGGTGGTGCATGCCGCTCATTTGCTCCTCCATCGATTCGACGCTTTTGGAAACGACGCCCATCTCGCGGTCTAATTTATTGAGCGTCACCGTCTGAGCTCTCAGCTCAGTGGTGATCGCGTGCATTTCGGTTGGCTCGATCTGCCGCTGCCCGTCCTTGCCGCTGGCTCCTTTCACGAGCTGCATGACCGTGAGCGCGAGCAGCAACAGCACGGAGAGCGACTGCATGATCGTGCCGATTGAGGAGTTGTCGGCGTCGGCGAGGAATGCGGGCAGCATGGGGATTGATCGTTGCTGTCGGTTATCCCTGGCTGGACACTTGCCACTCCGGGCCGGAGAACTGGCCGTCCGCTTTCGCCTTGAGCGAATTGTAGGAGGCGAGTACTTCGGCCTGTTGCTCGGGAGTGATCTTCCCGTCCGCTTTGGCCTGGGCCAGCGTGGGGATCAATTCCTGCAACAGCGTGAGCGAAGCGTTAACGAGGAGAACGGTATTTGCTGCATTCATAGCGGAGAAAATTGAGGTTGGTTTTATTTCGTGGCGGTGGTGGCGGCCGGTGGCGCGGTGGGCATGACCATGTATTTCGTGGCCTCATTCAGCGCGGTCTGGAGAATCGCGATCGCGGCGAGCAGCGACTTCTTGTTATCCGCCGTGGGTGACACCGCGTAGGTTTCGCGCAGCGCGATGGCCGAGCCGATCCACGTTTGCGAATTCTTGCGCACATTGTCGGCCGCCTCCGTGATCCCAGGATTGCTGACGAGCAGCGGACGGTTCTGATATTCCCAGCTGACGAAATCGTGCAGCACCGAATAGCTGCGAGTGATCACGAAGTCCGCGTTGTAGAGCACGGAGTCGCCATGGTAGGGACCATCGGTGCCGACATCACCGGCGCAGCCGGAAAACAAAAACGCGGAGGACAGAAGGCCGAGGCCAACGAAGAGAAGCAGAATTTTATTTCTCATGGGTGTTTTGGTTGAACAAGGGATTTGGCGTGGAGGGCTTCTTCGACGGCACGGTGTCCTTCATGCGTCCCCCGTTGAAACTTCCGCCCTGGCCTTCAAGTGATGATAGCGCCACGCGTAGAAATTCGCCGGGGTGATTCCCTCGCAACGGCATCGCTTCGCGATGAACCCAAACGGCAGCGGCTCAGGATGGGCCTCGACCGCAGCCAGAATCGCGCGGTACTTCGCATCGTTGGCCGCTACGCGTAGAACCTTCGGTCCGAGGTAGCCACCCGGACGGCTCACTCGCTGGGCAGGATAAGCGTTCTTCACGCGAATCGGGAGACGCGATGCACGGATCGCTTTGATAATGCCCAGCGCGAAATCGTGCATAAGGACAGCAGTCCCGCGGACATCTAATTTTCCGCCGTTGCACGAGACGTGCACATCCGCGCCGTTGACGACGGGCGGCGAAAATGCACTGATGAAAACGTTGGCGGTGGGTGTGGCGCTCAAGGGAGCCCACAGCCTAAACGAAGAGCAAAAAACGGCCTACGCTCCCATGCGCTCCGTGCGCTCTATTACAGAAAATCTCGCGCGGCTACCGACCAGAAACCAGCCCGGCGGTCAGACTCCAATCCGCGGAAATTAAATCTGTCCTAGAACCTCGCCCACGCTCGCGCTCGGCTTGCCGTCGGCATCTACAGTCACAGTCGAAAGCGTGAGCCGACCTGATTCGATTAACGCGCGCAGGTTTGCTTTGGAAAAGGGCCCCTTCGCTTTGCCATCAATGAGGACGGTGTGATTCAATTCTTCCGCGTCGGCGTTAGCCTTTTGCTGCGCCTCAACGATCTTCCGTTCTTCACGACTGAGCGTGAGCACCACCGCCGAACCTGTAGCTGCGACCATCATCATGCCGTTTTTTTCTCCAAGCACCTGATAGCTGAACCGAAGATTCAACACAGCGTCGGCTCCCATAGCCTCGGCTTTTATTCTTATCTCCCGTTTGGCTTCGTTCCGCGCATCCTCAAAAACTTTTTCGTATCCCAGATTCCGCCCTCCCCAAGTGTCGACCGCATTAGCGATCCAATCCTTCAGGAACATCGCGCCGAAAATCACCTCCGTGCCGACTACATCTAGATAACGTTCGACGATCTTGCCTTCGATGGTGGGTGTAGTTGTTAGGATCATTCTGATTCCTCCAGCCATTCATCCAAGGGAAAGCGTTTCTTGAGCCGGTCGTGCAGTACTGGCCAAGCATTGGGGTTGCCGCTGTTCGACGCCGCTTCGATCAGGAGTTTCATGTATTCTTCAACGTCGGCACGGGTGGAAGGAGAGCGGTCTGCCGAGGGGTATCGGGGAGCGACCACTGGATCAGATATTGAATTCGCCTCTTCAATCTTAAGAGACCGCCCGCTACCGGTTTCCCGGTACTCATTCACACCTTTTTTAACAGTGTCGGTTCGGGTGGATTTATTGACTGGATCAATTGACACAGCCAATGATTCCAGCGCGTTTAGAAGCTGCATGGAAGGCGTTGTCCTTCGGCCGCTTTCAATCTGAGCAATGTAGTTTTGAGAGACAAAAAGTTTCTCACCGAGCTCGGCTTGCGTGAGCCCAAGCAGGGTGCGGACCTCGCGAAAGCGGGCCGAATATTTATGGACTGAGTCACTTTTAGACATTGACTGGGTCAATCTATAGTCAACAATAGTTGACCAAGATGGGGTTCAACGCACAAGACAAATTTCGGAAATCCGTAAAGGTGTGGCTCGCGCTCAATGAAATGAGCGTGAAGCAGCTCGCGCTCCGGATCGGACGGCGCAGGGACACAGTTTCCACGGCGATCAATCGCAACCGGTTCCCCATCGTTCGCGCTGAGATTCGCGCGGTGATCTCGAAATGACACCCGCCGAAACCATTGCCGCATTTGTGCTGGAGCACCTGAACGGTCTGCCCGACGAGCGCCGGATCGAGTTACTCCGCGCGCTGGCGATCGAGTCAACCGATCCGCGCACGCAGAAGCAGTGCCGGCAAATGGCCGCTGAGCTGGAGCTCTTCGCCAAGCAGCACGCGGAAGTCCTGGCGTACATCCGCCGCAAACAGAACCCCGGCTCCAACTGAGAATTTTATGACCATCACCATTCGCTCTTTCCCCCGCCGTGTCGCGCAGTTCCCGCGCGATGACATCGAAGCCAAGGCCGCCCGCATTGCCCGCCGCCTGGAATCACAGCACCGCCTGCCGGCCGCGCCCGCCGTTTTCATCGGCATGCAACTTGGCTACGGCTTCGCTGCCGACATCGAGCTTTTCAATCTCACCACGGACGTGAGCCCGGAGCTTCTCCGCAACTCCACCGTAAGCCGTGAGACGCTGGAGAAAGCCGGCTTCTACGTCCCCCCGATTTCGCCTGCCCGGATCAATCAGGCAAACGCTGATCACGCCTGCGGGGAAATTACCGCCTGAGCGTACCGAGATTTCCCCGATGAGCACCGTCGAGCAAATGGCTTTCCCCTTCGCGTCCCTGGATTTCCCAGCGCACACGGCGATCACCATCGACCAGATGGCGCGGAAGCTCAACGTCAGTCACAATCACCTGCTCAACGAGTGCGACAATGGCGAGCTGTGCGCCGTCGATCTGAAAGGCCAGAAGGCGAGCCGGCGTCACGTGCGCGTGCCGATCGAATCCTACCGCAGCTACGTGCTGCGCCGGATGACCGGTCCATTCCGCAAGGACTTCCTCCGCGATCTCCCTCGCCACGTGCGCGAGGAGCTGCTCCGCGAATTAAAGGAGAGCCTCAAGTGAGTTTCACCGACAGCCACATGCCGCCGCTGGATTTCCGCTGCCGCTGTGAAGCCGTGGAAATCCCACGCCTGCAAATCTGCCATTACCGGATGCTGATCCGCAACGATGAGGCGCGCATCGAGCACCTGACGCAGTGGGTGAACAGCCTCCAGCCCGGAGACTACGCGCCATTCAACCCGGACCTTAGCCAACGCCTGGACGCGGCTCACGCGAGTTTGGTCCGGCACTCTTTCGAACTCCAAAAACTCTACCGCCAACAATCCCTGCAACCCGCATGAAAGGAAAATCCAAGACGACAGAATCACTGGTGCTGCTGGAAACGACGAAGATCGCAGCGCCAAAGGTCAAAAAATTTGGCGATGGCGTCGCGGCCGTGTTCGCCGAGATCGCGCGCCAGGAGCGGATGAATCCTCAGCGCGCCATCCTGGTCGGCATGGCCCTGCCGGTGATGAAAGCTTCCATGCCGCACGGGGAATTCCGCCCCTGGCTGGAAGCAAATGTTACCAGAAGTAACATTTGGACCAAGGCCACCGGCATCAAAAACGCTTCCCTCTACACCCGGCTCGCGGCGGCGTTTGTGAAGCAGGCGAAGCTCGACGGTGCGGCCGTCCTCTCGATCACGAACGGAAGCACCATCGCGCTCAAAGCCGGCAAGAACGAGCACTCCGCGAAGCTGCTCAAGACAATCGAGGAATTCGTCGGCGAGAAAAGTCTGGCCGAGCTCCTCAAGGAACACGTCAGCGACGGCGGCAGCTCCGCCGGTGGCAGCGATGTGACGCTCCCCGCCGACGACAACACGCTGCTCGGCGAAGTCGCGGAGTGGTTTGTGAACCTGCGCAAGACCCTGGTCGATCCGGACACCCTCAAGCGCTTCACGCCCGCGCAGCTCACCGACGCCGAGCGCCAGCTGGCCGACCTCAACGAAGATTTCCGCAAGGCACGCGAGACCCTGAATCCCTCCAACTGATCACCCCATGAGCACCGAAGCCGCCCTCAGTCCCGTCACGTCCTCACTGCCGTCTGCGCCCGCGACGCTGCTCATGCCGACGCACGTCGCCGCCGTGGTGCCGTTCCAGGATCACGACAAATTCACGCGGCTGTCCCTCGACCAGCAGAAACGCGTAAGCCTGCTGATCCAGATTTTCCGCGAGATGGCGACATCGGCCGAGGGAGTCGTCGTCACCTCCGCCCGGCTCGCGGCGCTGCACACCGGGCAGGGCTTTTCATCGGCGAACCTCCGGACGCTCTACTACAAATTCAAAAAGAAGGGATGGACCGCGCTCGCGAAAATCTACAAGGGGCCGTCGAAACTGCCGAAGGCGTTCGTCGAAGAAGTGCGCCGCCGGATCGAATCGAATGCCGTGTCATCCCGTGCCGCGATCACGGCGCTGCGCTACGACTGGGCCGAGGGGAAATCGATTCCCGGCTACGGAACGTGGCGCGATTACTTCCACCACATCCGCCCGCTGGATGACGTGCCGGAGCGTTTCCCGCTGAATTTCTACCCGCCGGGATGGAGCAACGCCAACCTCTACACCCTGCAAAGCAGCGCGGCGGAACGGGCCTTGAAACGCCAGGGTTTCGCGGCGGCAAAGCGCTACCTCCCGCACGTGATGCGCGATCTCTCCAAGCTGCGCTTCCTGGAGCTGATCGTGATCGACGACTTCGAGACGGACCAGCTCGTGCAGGCGTGGAACCCGGAGACGCGCCGCTGGCAAATATGCCGGTGCGCCGGCCTGCTCGCAATCGACGCCGCCACGCGCACGAAGCTGGCCATCGGATTGAAGCCGCGCTTCACCGACGACGACGGCAAGAAGATGTCGCTCACGCGCGCCGACGTGCAGTCGCTCCTCTACGAGGTTTTCCGTACGCACGGGATGCCGGTCGACTACCGCCCGACCATCCTCTGCGAAAACGCGGCGGCCGCGATCACCTCGGATTTCGAGCTCGCGCTGGAACTGCTCCTGGGCGTGCAGGTGGCGCGCACCGGCCTGATCCACGAGAAGACGCTGCGCAACGGTTTCGTGCAGAGCGGCGGCAAGCCCTGGGAAAAGCCCTGGATCGAATCCATGTTCCGCCTGATGCACTCGACGGCCGGCGCGCTGCCAGGGCAGAAGGGCGCTAACTATCAGCTCAAGCCGGCGGACCTGGAGGCGAAGCTCCTCTACTCGGAAAAGCTGCTGAACACCGAGGGACTCCCGCACGAGGTATCGATCCAGCTGCGCGTGCCGTTCCTCAAGGTCGATGAATTTCTCGCGGCCTATGACGCCGTGTTCCAGCGCATGGAAGATCGCACCGACCACAAGCTCCAGGGCTTCCAGGAGGATTTCATGTACGAGCTTCCCGATGGCATTACGACCGTCGACGCCGCGAGCCTCGCCCTGATGGAGCCGGACGTGCGGACGAAATGCACGCCGCTGCCGTACGTGGAATCCCCGCGCATGCGCCGGGCACGGCTGGCGGAGCAGTGCGTGCGCCAGCCGGTCGCCGAGCACGTGCTCGCGTGCCTGCTGCTCACGCCGAAGAAAGTAGAGCTCCGCAATCATCGCGTGGCTTTTATCTTCCAGGGGAAATCCTACGTCTACGCGAACGCCGATTCCCCGGTGATGAAACTGGCCGAGGGCACGGAGCTGCTCGGCTACTTCGACCAGGGCCGGCCCGGCGTGCTCTACGTCACCGATCTCAAGGGCCGCTACGTCGGGCCGGTCAGCGCGCGCGGCCGGATCGACATCCGCGACACGGAGGCCATCGGGGCCGAGCAGGCGGAGGTGTCGCGCCTGATCCGCGCCTGCGTGTTCACGCCGGTCGGCGAACGGCACGCGGCCGAGAATGACCAGCTCGCCCTGGATCGCGCGCACAACGCGGCGCTCGTCGCGCCGTACGTGCCGGCCGCACCGGAGAAGAAGGGCATCAGCGCCGCGCTTGCCCTCGGAAAATCGCAGCCACGCGCGGTCACGTCGCTCGGCCATCAGCTCGCGGCCAGCGTCGCCGCCAGCGTCACGGACCAGGAAGAGGCCACCGCCCAGCGGGCGGCCGTGCGTGCCAGGGCAAATGCCCTGAGCGCCCAGGACATGGCAGATTTCAGCGGCGGTGCAGCGCCCGTGCAAGGCCCCGGCACGGCCGAGGACAGCGGCGAGACCCTCGCGGATTACACCTGATTTAAACCCCCAACATCCAACCCCATTTTATGACCACCACGATCACCACGATAGAAGAGACCGGCACCGAACGCGCATCGCAGCGCGTGAACGGCGAAACCGTCAACCAGAACACGGAGCACCTTCCGGCCGAGCAGCGCAACGCGATCCGCTGGATGCATGCCCACTACTGGGACAACAACCTCGGCCTGTCCGAAGCGGCCCAGCTGATCGGCTACGAGAGTAGCACGCTCTCCCGCGTATTCCGCGGAAAGTACGAGGGCAACGTCGAAGACTTCGCCCTGGCTATCGCGAATTTTCGGAAGCTGATCCTGGAGCGCGCGACGGTGAACCGGCCGCCGTACCTGGAGACGAGCCTCTATCGCGAGATCGAGCAGTGCTGCAACGCCGCCCGCACCTACCAGAAAATCGGAATGATCTTCGGTGAGTCGCAGATCGGCAAGACGGACGGCATCGAACACTACTCCACGCGGGACCAGTACAACCACGGCATGACGGTGAAGGTGGAAATGCCGGTCGGCGGCAGTCTCAGCTCTTTCATTCCCGTGCTTCGCAATCGCCTCCGGATCGGCACGCGCGGGCGCACGGGCGAGCACTTCGACGACATCGCCTCGAAGATGCATCCGAACATGCTTTTGATCGTCGACGAATTCGCGCGCGCGATCCCTGGCACCGTCGCCGACAAGACCATCGAATTCCTGCGGGCGCTCTACGACGCGAAGCGCTTCGGCATGGTACTCGTCGGCACGAACATTTTCCGCGACCAGATGGCCGACGAGAAGATGGAGCCCTGGCTGCGCCAGCTGCACCGCCGCGTGCTGTTCCGCCGTCAGCTCCCGGATCGCCCGAGCCGCGCCGATCTCAATATGTTCTCGGGGCACTACAATCTGTCGCCGGCCGAGGGCGAAGCCTACCAGCTCCAGAAGAAAGTCATCATGCAGCACGGCCTGGGAGTGTGGCTCACCACGCTCGCGGCGGCGAACCACAAGGCGAACAAGGAGCGCAAGCCCATCACGTGGCAGCACGTGATTAAGTCCCACTCCTTCCTGGCGAAACTCGAAGAACCCACGAAGCAGGAGGACTGAGCCATGAATTACGTGATCGTTTATTTCATCCGCGCGGCATTTCTCAGCGCGAACTGTTACTTCATTTTCACCGGAGACTGGCACACGTCGTTCCTGGTTACGGCTGGATGCTGTGTTCTCGGCGATCTCGCTGATTTCCTGCGCGATCGGGTGCGGGGCATCGAACAGAAAAATACGCTCGACCTAAAGGACCAGGTGATCGCAGCACTCCGGCACGAGAACGAAATTCTCTATCGGGCACTCGCGCGCGGCGACCGTGAGCGCGCCCTGAATTCAGGCGCTTTGCCGACTCCAAACGGGAGGGAAAAACAATGATGCTCCTCGGCTACAGCATCCTCGCCCTACTGTTCATTGTCGCCTGCGCATGCCTGGGAGCGGGCCTCCTCGTGTGCACCGGCTGGATCGTCGATCGCTACCACGCGCGCAAATCGTCCATGCGCAAACGCCGCACCGTACTGGAAATCAAACTCTGACCTTTTATGACCACCACAAAAACAAAACGTCCCAAGGCCACCGGCCTCACTAATCGCATCGACTTTGAAGTCACGGTCGACCGCTGCTCCTTCATCGACACCGAACTCCGCCGGCTCTATGCCGACCGCGACGCGCTTGTGCAGAAGGCGCAAAACTACAGCGCAGCCATCATCGCCGAGCTGGAGAAGGAACAGAAGACGAAGCTCGCCCTTTGCGAGAAATTCGCGAGTGCGCACCGCGCCGAGTTGCTCCCCGATGAAAAGAAATCGAAGAGCGCGGAGACGCCGCTGTCCGTCTTTGGTTTCCGCACCGGCACGCCCGCGCTGAAACTTGTCGCGAAAATGACCTGGGAGAAGGTCGTCGCGATGCTCCAGGCGGATCGCCGGCCGCTCTGGCTCCGGACCAAAGTCGAGCCGGCGAAGGACATCATGCTCGGCTGCGCCAACGCCAACATCAAGAACGTGCAGGTGCTCGCGAAGTACGGCGTGCGCGTGGTGCAGACGGAATCCTTCTTCATCGAGCCGAAGGTCGACGGCGCGGAGACGATCAAAAAGGAGAGCGCCGCATGAGCACTTCCAAATTATCAAAGGCTCTCCGCGATTTGGCGGTAACGCTAAACGACGTGGTTCCCCCGGAGGCTGGAGAAACCATAGAGTTGATCAATGTGCTCGCGCGAATCGTCGAGGGGAAATCTATCGACAAAGCATTCGGTGCTCCGGGCGATTGGGGATATGGTACTCCGATCGGTGACGGTGTGTTGGCGCGGCTCAAGGAGCCGCTCGAAACCCATAAGCTCGACACAGCAGATCAGGTCTTTTTCTACGAGCAGGACTTTTACGTCCTATCGAATTTCTCTGCATTCAATCTGCGATGGGAGGGATTGGTTTTTCCAACCTCCGAACACGCATATCAATGGTCTAAATTCTGGGACGTAAACAGCGGGCAAAATATCAAAAAATTCATTCTAAATGCGCCATCCGCGCACCGCGCATTTACTGGTCAGGCCGTCCTCTTGGCACTGGGTGATCGCGGCCGCCGAGGGTGGGTTGTCCACTCCTGCGGTATATGGCGAGCTCGACCGGCTTCGGGCG
>JBEHXD010000133.1:0-11016 GCA_048498875.1 Verrucomicrobiota bacterium | reverse complement strand
GATTTCTTCGCGGGTTTGGGCGGTGAAAAGGATGATGGGAACCGTGGGGAATTGATCCACCAGTTGGGACAAAAACAGAAATCCATCCTCGCCGTTCAAGTTTAAGTCGAGAAACACCGCGTCGACTTTTTCCCGTGCGAGAATGCAGCTCGCCGCCGCGGTGTTGTCCGCCGTCATCGAATGGCAGTTGAGGGTGCGCAATGCGACCGCGGTTACACGGGCCAGGTTGGGTTTGTCATCCACAATCAGGATGTTCATGAGTGAAGGGGATTCGCGTTTTGTTTATTAGCAAGGAGGGGCGCGACGGTCGCGATGGCGTCTTCAAGCAGACCGATCGTGACCGGTTTGACCAGATGCGCGGAAAAACCAGCGGCGCGTGAGCGGGCGAGATCGTCTTCCATGCCATAGCCGCTCAGGGCGATTCCGGGAAGATTGGGATACAGGCTTCGCAACTCGGCCATCAAGTCGTACCCGCTGCGATCCGGCAGTCCGACGTCGGAAACGATCAGATCGAAGGCGCCCGCCCTGGCCAGCGTCAGTGCGCCGCCGGCGGATTCGTCTGTTACCACTTCAAAGCTTCGTTGTTTCAGCAGATGCTGCAGCATCGTTCGGGTGGGGGCGTGGTCTTCAACGAGGAGAATGCGGTGACGCGCCCCGCTTTCCGTTTTGGTCGCGACAAACGGGAATGGTGTCTGGGTTGGCGCAGACTCGGGTTTGATTGGTGCGGTTTCGCTCCCCACTCCGATCACCGCCAGCGGGAGATCGACGCGGAAAGTGGACCCCTGATCGCGGCCCGCGCTGAAGGCGCTGATTTCACCGCCGTGCAGATCCACCAGCATCTTGGAGATGGCAAGGCCCAGCCCGAGTCCGCCGAAACGATGGGCGCCGGAGGACGTGGCGTGATCACCTTGTGAAAAGGCCAGGAACACGCGGCTGATTTCATCCGGAGTCATGCCAATGCCGGTGTCGGTGATTTCCAGCCGGACGATTCCTCCATTGCCAGTCTGCGTGGTCGTGAGGGAGACTTTCCCTCCCACGGGAGTGAATTTCACCGCGTTTTTCAGGATGTTCCAGAAAACCTGCTGGAGACGCACGGAGTCACCGCGCACCCGGCTGCGCGTGGCGGAAAAGTCCACGGTGAGCTGCAGATTTTTCTCCTCGATGTCCGCTTTCACCGTCGACAACGCGTCCTGCAGAATGGTGTGCAGCGTGCAAACGCGTTGATCGAGATGCAGCTTCCCCCGCGTGATGCGGGTAAGATCGAGCAGATCGTCAATCAGCCGGGCCTCGAGATTGACGTTTTTCAGGATGAGATCGAAATCGGCGCGGATTGCCGGAGGGAGATCGACATTGGTCACGGCATCGCTGGCCAGCAGCAGCACGGGATTGAGGGGAGTGCGGAGTTCGTGCGAAAGGGCCGCGAGGAAATCGTCCTTGGCGCGGGAAGCTGCCACCGCCTCGTCGCGAGCGCGCTTGAGTTCGTTTTCCGCCTCTTTTCTTGCCCCGATGTCCGTGATCACGCCAAGCAGGCCCACGATTCTGCCATGGGCATCCTTTTCCGGGACATAGATGACGTGGATCCAGCGATTCCCCAACTTGGCGTAGGGAACCTCCATTTCGAATTCCACCCGGACTCCGCCGAGCGCCTCTTCCATATGCGGGCGGATGGCTCCATAAGCGCTGGCCCCGAGGGCGTCAGCGACTTTCATGCCGAGCATGGCCGTCGGCGTGAATCCGTTGCGCTCCGCGTAGGCGCGATTCACGAACGTGTATCGATGAGCGAGGTCGGTGCGGACGAGCAACACCGGCGCGTTGTCCGTGACGAGCCGCAACTGGGCTTCGTTCTGGCGGAGGATTTCCGCCTGCTGCCGGCGTTCGGTGATATCCTGCACCACGCCCACCATGCCGGTGGCCTGGCCATCGGGACCGTAAAAGGAGCGGCCCTTGGCCGCTACCCAGCGCTCCGTGCCGTCCGGGCGGACCACGCGGTATTCAATATCGTAGTCGGTTCGTGTCTCGATCGATATCTTCAACGCCTGTTGGGAACGCTCGCGATCGTCCTTGTGCAGCAGTTCGCGCATGCCGCTTCGCGTGAAGTCGTGGCGGAGCGCAACGCCGTAAATTTCCGCGGTGCGGGGTGAAATGGTGATGATGTCCGTTGCCGCATCCCAGTTCCATTCACCGAGCCGTGCCGCCGACATGGCGAGATTCTGCTGGTCCGCCGCCTTCTGCACCTTTTCGTGGGCGGTGCGTTCCTCCGTGACGTCAATGACGACGTTGACGGCCCCCGTGCAATTGCCCTGGGCGTCGAAGATGGGATCGGGATGATTGACGATCCAGCGTTGCGAACCATCGGATCGCACCACCAGGGTCTCGACTCCGCGCACGGGTTCCTTTTGGCGCAGCGTTTGGGCGATGGGAGTCTGCTGGGGCGCCACCGCCACTTTGGTCGAGGTGTTCAGCTCCACGACTTTTTGCCAATAAATGGCTCCGAGTTCGGGCGTGCGCCCCCACAGGGTCGCGGCCGCCTGGTTGTACAGCACGAGGCGACCCTGCTGATCGACTACGTAGCAGGGCACCGGCAATGCCCGCAGCAATTCGCGCTGCCTTTTTTCGCTGCTGAGCAACGCATCGAGACTGCGGGCCCGTTCGACCATCGGCCATACCCGCCCAATGACGTTTTCCAACAAGTCCATTTCATCCTTTCGCCATTTGCGTGAAAGCTCCGAGGTGACGGCGATGGATGCAACCCAGGTCGTTTCCCGAAGAAAGGGGACGGTGGCATGCGCTCCGATTCGCAGGGGATCGTATCCGGTGCCCAGGTTGCGCGTGAGGGGATGAGTGGTCTTGTCGTCAATGGCCAGTGGTCCCGTGGCCATGGCCTTCCACATTTCGGGAGTGCCAAAGTCCTTCATGTGATGCACCCCCGCGACGCTGGTGAAGCCATGGCGCGCCCAGTCATCTCTGACGGTAACCACTCTCTCGTTTTCGCTCAGGTCGGAAAAGTAGCATCGATCCACCCCGAGATGCTGCCCGACTTCCTGGGAAGCCTGCCGGATGATTTCATCGGGATCGGTCAGCGCGCTCAACTGCTGGGTGAGCTGGCTGATAAAGTTGCCCTGTTGCTCCGCCCGTTTGCGATCGGTGATGTTGCGCGCAATTTTTGAGGCTCCGACAATTTTCCCCGAGGCATCCTTGATGGGCGAGACGGTAAGCGCGACGTTGACCAGGGTTCCGTTTTGCCGCCGTCGAATGGTCTCGTAGTGCTCGATCTTTTCCCCGCGCCGGATGCGCTCGAGGATTTGGGGTTCTTCGTTTTGATGTTCCTCGGGAATCAGCAGCAGGATCGGTTGTCCGATCATCTGCGCGGCGGAATAGCCGAAGAGTTGTTCGGCGCCACGATTCCAGGTGGTGACGATGCCGTTGAGATCCTTGCCGACGATGGCATCGGCGGAGGATTCGACGATCGCGGCCAGCTGACGCACGGCGGCATCGCCTTTTTTTTGCTCGGTGACATCCACCAGCATGACCACGATCCCCAGTAACTTTCCTAACGTGTCGCGAAGGGCTTCCGGATAGGCGACGACGTTGCGGCGGCTTCCGTCCGGACGCTCCACGATGATTTCGGTTCCCTGAACTGATCTTCCTTCACGCAGGGCCATCGCCATCGGGGTTTCGTCACTGGTGAGGGGCGTGCCATCGGCGCGATAAATTCGATGGGTTCCGGTCCAGCGCTCCCGCCCGACTTCCGGCGTGCGGCCCCACAAGTTGACCGCGGCTTCGTTGAAAAGCGTGATGGCACCCGTGGCATCGCACATGTAGGCCGCCGCGGGCAGCGCGCGCACCAGCTCACGGTGGGCCCACTCGCTTTCCCGGAGCCGGTTGACGGCGGATTGGGTCTCATCGAGCATCGCGTTGAAAGTGGCGGTGAGCTGTCCGAGTTCATCCTGGCCATATTGCCGGGCGCGCAGGGAATAATCCTGCCGGGTGGAAATGGCGTCTGCCGTGTTGGCGAGTTCGAGAATGGGTTCGGCCAGCGTGCGCCGCAGCCGGGCGGCGAGCAAACCGGCCAGACCGAAGGAAGCCGCGAGCACCCCCAGAACGATGAGGGAATAGGTCCGCATGCGTTCATAAATCTGCGCCATGGTGCCTTGCAGATAGAGCGTACCGAGCCGGCGATGGCCTTCGATCACCGGTTGGACCACGAGAATGGAGCCTTTTTCCCACTGAATTCCCGGCGGAAGTTTGCCGTCGAAAGGCAGGATTTCGCCGGAGTGCGGGGAATAATGCGCGAAAACTTTCCCGTTGGCGTCGTACAGCGTGGCCGCGATCACCTGCGGTTCGGCGCTCAGGGCGTCCAGGTTTTGCTGGGCTCCATTCTGGTCGGCAAAGGCGATGGCGGCGGTATTGTTGTTGGCGGAAATATGCGCCAGCGTGGCGAGATTGTTCGCGATGCTGCTCCTGTAGCCGTAATATTCCACCGTCAGGAAAACCGCGCACGCCACCAGCAAAACGACGGTGCTGGTGACGAGTATCGCGAGCCCGAGTTTTCGCTGAACCGGAAGATCGGCAAACCGGATCATGGTGTTTTCCTTTCGGGGACCAGTTGGGCCAGTCGCAGCAACTTTGAACTCACCGCGAGATTCGCATCGCGCAAGGCGGTGGGATTTACGACCAGTTTGATTCGTGTATCGGAGACAAATTCGATGCCGCCGCCTGCTTCGGCGAAGCCGGGGATGTCCGAAACCGTGAGCACATGCTGGTCTTTCACCCAGCGGAGGATTTCGGGCAGATGATACGCTTCCGAAGCCGACAGGAAAAGAATGTGCACCCGGTGCATGTCCTCCAATCGCTTGAATCGCCGGACCACGAGCGGGCGGGACTTGACGCGTTCGCCATTGACGATCTGGTCGAGGCCTGGACCGAACGGGTCTTCGCCCATGACACCAATGACGTACGGACTGTCGGCCGCGCCAAAACTGTCCGCCGGCCATTCGGTGAACGTGATAAAGTTGTAGAGAAAGGCCGCCTTGACGTCGTATTCGCGGGAAGTGTCGCCGAACAGCGTCGACCAACCCAGCGAAGCGAGCGCGACGATGAGAGCGGTGAGCCGCCTGGATCCAATCAAGAGGGTGTGTCTTGGTGAATTCATCCGGGTCGTCAGAATTTCACACGAAACGCGGCCTCGGCATGGCGTTCGATTTCCCGTCGCACCGCGAGACCGCCGAGTTCCGGATGCGACGCATCCAGCAGGTTTCGGCCGCTGAGCGTGAATTCCACTTTGGCATTGATGATCCAGTTCAGGGCCATGTCCAATTCCGTGTACGCGGGAATCGTCCCACCGCCGCTGTCGTTGGCGGTGATTCGTGCAACATTGCGCAGACTGGTCCACCACGTGATGTTTTTTGCCAGCCGGAAACTGTTGCGCAGCTGAAACTGATATTCGGGGAAACTCGATTCGCCACGGCCTTTTTCCAAGTCGGCTCCGCCGGAGCGCAGGGAGGTTTCCTGGCGCATTTCAAATCCACCGACACGCAGCCGCCACCAGGAGTTCACATCCCAATCCACAAACAGTTCGACGCCGTGGCTGTGACCTTTCACACCGTTGGCAAAAGTCACCGGACTGGTGGGCTCCACGCTGCGCAAATGATCGTAGTTCTGGGAATACAACGTGGCCGTCAGCGAAATGTTCTTTGCCGGATTGACCCGCCAGCCGAGCTCGTAGCTGTTGACGATTTCGGCGACGACATCCTCGCCGCCGACCACGAGGTAGGGCGGCTGCGCGGGTTGGAAATATCCCGTTTCGAGCCGAGAGGGAATGCGCGTGGCCCGTGACACGGACACCCACGCCGTCTGGTTGGAACCGCGCCAGGCGAGCCGCTCGCTGGGCTGGTATTCCCAGCCGCTGAAATGATTGTGCTCCAGCCGCAGTCCGCTCGTGAGCTGAAAACGGTTGTCCGCAAACTTCAGTTCGTGCTGCCCGAACACGCTGCCCAGACCGAACGTGAGTTCCGCGGGCAGAATGGCAAAGCCCACAGCCCGCATCGAATCCGACAGCAGGCGATAGTTCGCGCCCCACAACACGGCCTGACGCTCATTGAGCGTTATATTGTGCTGAAATTCAAAATCGGTGGTGCGCGTGATCTCGGTCAGGGCGCCCTGATTGTCGCGTTTCGAATAATCGTGATAAAGACGGACCCAGAGCCGTGAGTCCGGCGAAATTTCCCGGGACCAGCGGGCGAGAATATTCGCGTCGTCATCCAGCGAGTGGGGTAGGACGCCATTGTCGTATCGCCCCGAAAAAACATCGCCCTGCACCGTGAATTGCCCGGAAGCCTCACTGCCCCAGTCGGAGCGGAAACCTCCCTGCAGCGACTTCCAGTCGTCGGCATGATCGTTCGCGCCTGTGGCTGAAAGCGAACTGCCGTGATCCGCGCCTTGAAAATAAAAACGAATGGCGCCGGTGTCGCCGATTTTGGAGCCATAGCGGACGCCGAAGTTTTTTTCCTCCGTACCCACTGAGGTGGACACGAGCCCGCCGAGGGTTTCCCGGGCGGATTTCGTTTCGATCGAGATCACGCCGTTCACCGCATTGGCACCCCACGTCGATCCCGCCGGGCCGCTGATCACTTCAATGCGGGAGAGATCCGGCAGGAACACACTCGTGGAATCCCAAAATACATTCGAGAAAAGAGGGGAGTAGACCGTCCGGCCATCGATCGTCACGAGCAGCTTGTTGGAAAAGCCATTGGATCGGACAAACCCGCGGGAGTTTACCGCCCATTGCGAGGAGGAGACCTGGGCGACGAACAGATTGGTCGCGAGACGCAACAGATCCGGCAACGTCGTGGCGCCGGTGGCCGCGACGGACTGGCCGCGAATCAGGAAAATATCGCTGGCCGCCTGCTTCCAGGGTTCCGGTCCCCGCGAGGCGGAAACAACCTGCTGGGAGAGAAGTTCCTCAACGCTCATGCGTTTCAAAACCGATGGAGAAACCACCGGTTCTTCAACCCCGGTCGTAGGATCGGCGGCGAAAAGCGCGACTGCGCTTGATCCGAAAAGAAACCAAAACCGTGAGGACCAGGGCCGGACTGACGTGGGGCCCAGATGGGCGAGGCCAGACAACGTTTGATCAAACGATGAAAGGCAGGAAAAAAGCCGGCGTCGGAGACGGAAACGGTGGGGCAGCACGTACTTATTTCATCATTGGCGACAGCGGGAGGTCAAAGGTCAGGATTGGTGTTTAAACACCAGCGGTTCATGGGCGGCTTGGTCTTCGAGCCGTCTTCCGGCTCTGCTCTTGCGAATCCGTCGGATCGTGTCGTACCTTGTCCCCATTGAAAATCGTCGTCATTGAAGATCATGCGCTTATGCGCGATCTGCTCGTGAAAGCATGTCGTGAGGCGATCGAAGGATCGGAAGTTTCGGGCTCCCGGGACGCCCGTTCCGGGCTGGCGCTTTGTGCTTCCGTGCAGCCGACCGTGGTGATCCTTGACCTGGCTTTGCCCGATGGCGACGGGCTGGATTTGTTGGAGCCGTTGCTGGCCTCGTCGCCCCAAAGCAAGATCATCGGGATTTCCGGGTATGCCGACGAATTTACCCTGCATCGGGCGATGCATTCCAAGCTGCATGGCTTCGTCGACAAGAACGAGCAGACCGTCGATGCCCTCGCCGATGCGATCCGCACGGTATTAAAGGGGCAGCGTTATCTGTCGCCCGCTGTGTACGACGCACATCTCACCTTGCGCAATGACCCCGCGTCCTTTGATAAAATCCTGTCCGAACGCGAACAAAGCCTGCTGGGGCTTTTCGGGCGTGGCCTGACCAATGAACAGGTCGCCGCCAAGGTGGGACTGAGCGAACTCACCGTGCGCAACCATCGGTGCCGGCTCATGGCCAAACTGGACCTTCGCACCTCCCCGGAGCTGATCCGTTACGCCCTGGAGAAAGGATTTACCCGGCCCCAGCCGGCGATTTCGCGGGCCTCCACCAAGGGTTGAAGGAGGCAGGCAAGACGCAGCCGAATAAGCCGGCGTGAGAGAGCAACTTGCCCGGTCTCAAGAAGGTGGAATAATCCGGATCATTTCCGTTGACAGGGTCGAAGCCGGCATCTTCTTTCTTCGTTTTTATGAAAGTCGTTTCTTCCATTAAATCCGCCAAGGTACGTCACCCCGCCTGCCAGGTTGTTCGTCGCAAGGGCCGTATCTACGTCATCAATAAAGTCGAGCCGCGCTACAAAGCACGCCAAGGCTGATTCAACCTACTTTTTACCGTGAAGACCGAAGGCCATCCTACTCTCAATAACGTCTGCTTTCTGGACATCGGAACAGGCAAGAAATTCCTGACCAAGTCCACGATGAAGTCCGCCCGCACCGAGAAGATCGACGGCCAGGATTATTTTGTCATCGTGCGCGACGTCACCATGGACTCGCACCCCGCCTACACCGGCGAGAAGCGCATGGTCGACACCGCGGGTCGCGTCGAGAAGTTCACCTCGAAGTTCAAGCGCGCCACGAAGGTCAAATAAGACCGGCGTCCCCGTTCACCTTCCAAAGCCCTCCCGTGTGGAGGGCTTTTTTATTGGAGATTTCCGGCGGCAGGAGCGGTTTTATGCTGCGATTCGGGTCGCACTCCGCGCGTCATCGCGGCATGAAGCCGCTCCTAAAATTCGATCTCTTTACCTCACGCGGCAAAAAACCTTTCCTCCGCCGCGTTCTCCGTGTTCCGTGTCGGGCGTGTCCTCTCCCAAGCTTGTCGTCTTCGATTGCGATTCCACGCTCAGTGCCATTGAAGGCATCGATGAACTCGCCCGCGTGCGCGGTCCCGAGGTTTTTGCCCGCGTGGAGGCGATGACGCACGATGCAATGGAGGGAAAGATTGCCGTCGAGGACGTGTTTTCGCGTCGGCTGGAAATCATTCAACCGCGTCCGGTCGACGTGGAGGCCGTCGGTCATCTCTACCTCAAGCACATCGAGCCAACCGCCCTCGAGACGATCACGGCGCTGAAAGCGGCCGGCTGGATGCCCATCATTTTGAGCGGGGGATTCCGCCCGGTGATTGTTCCTTTGGCGAAACACCTCGGCATCGCTCGCATTGAAGCGGTCGACTTGTATTTCGACGCCGCGGGAAACTACACGGGATTTGACAGCAAATTTCCGACGACACGCTCAGGAGGGAAGCCGGACTGCATCGCCGCGTTGAAGCGCGAGCTTTCTCCCGGTCGCGTCGTGATGATCGGCGACGGGGTCAGTGATTTGGAAACGATCGGCGAGGTGGATCTTTTCGTCGGCTTCGGGCGCTACACTGAACGCGCGAAAGTGAAGGCGGGCGCAAAGGCATTTATCTACAGTCTGTCGGATCTGACGCCTTTGCTCCGATGATCCGGTTTCTCCGTCACGCGATCGGGAATGGCTTGGGATTGTCCCTTGCGACCTCAATTCACGCGGCGGGCGATGTCCGTTTGGAAGCATTCCCCCGGCCCTTGTCGGACTACGGCGATGCGGGCGCCAGCGGAGTTTGGGACGTGATCCACGCCCGCGCGATCGCCGAGCCGTTTAACGTCGTGGCCACGGTAATTTTTCTGCTCGCGGTGATTCACACCTTCCTCGCGCCGAAATTGCTGCATTGGTCACATCGGGTGCAGGAAAAGCATCACGCGAAGACGGGGTCCCGCGAGGTAAGTTTCGCGGCGCAACTGCTGCATTTTCTGGGAGAGGTCGAAGCGGTGTTCGGGATTTGGGCCGTGGTGCTTGCGGCCGTGATGGTGGGGTGCAAAGGGATGGCCACGACGGTGCATTACTTTGACGACCAGGTGAATTTTACCGAGCCGATGTTTGTCGTCGTGATCATGGCGCTCGCTTCCACCCGGTCCATTTTGCGTCTGGCGGAAACGTGCATGCGCGGGGTCGCCCGTTTGGGCAACGAGCGGCCGGTGGCATGGTGGTTTTCGATCCTGACCGTGGCGCCGCTGCTGGGATCGTTCATCACGGAGCCTGCGGCCATGACGATCGCCGGGCTTTTGCTGGCGGGACAATTCTACGAGCTGAAACCCAGTCCGAAACTCAAGTATGCCACACTCGGGCTGTTGTTCGTGAATATTTCGATTGGCGGAACGCTCACGCATTTTGCCGCGCCGCCGGTGTTGATGGTGGCGGCGACCTGGGGTTGGGACATGAAGTATATGTTCACCCATTTCGGCTGGCATGCGATCGCCGGCATCGTAGTCGCGACGAGTGTTTATTTCCTTATTTTCCGGAAGGAACTGACGGCTCTTTCCCGACCCGCGGCCAACCGCGGCGAAAAATCGGAACGACCGGTTCCCGTGTGGGTGACAGTCGTGCATGTGGCTTTTCTTGGGTTCACGGTGTGGATGGCGCATCATCCGGTTCTGTTTGTCGGTGGTTTCCTGTTCTTTCTGGCCTTTGCGCAGGCGACGGCGCCGCACCAGAGCCGGGTCGAACTGCGCAGTCCCTTGCTCGTGGGATTTTTCCTGGCGGGTTTGGTGATTCATGGCGGACTGCAAGGCTGGTGGATTGAACCGGTTCTCGGCAGCTTGGGCGAGGTGCCACTGTTTACTGGCGCAACCGTTCTCACTGCATTCAACGACAACGCGCTCATCACCTATCTGGCGACACTCGTGCCCGGGTTCACTGAGCATTTGAAGTTTGCCGTGGTCGCGGGCGCCGTCACCGGAGGTGGACTCACCGTGATCGCCAACGCGCCGAATCCCGCCGGGCAATCCCTGTTGCAGCGTTACTTCCCGGACGGAATCTCCCCGGTGGGGCTTTTCCTGGGTGCGCTGCTTCCGACGCTCATTGTGGCGGCCTCGTTCATGGTGCTTTGACCGTTTTCGCAAAAACCAGGGTTGTGCCGTCAACTACGCAGCCTTGTTGCCCGGCTGGTCGCAGAGAGGGTAGGGCGGATTATCCTTTGTATGGACCGGAGACATGGGTGACAGGCGTTCGGAGACATGGGTAACACTCTGGGATGCCATGGCGCACCATAACCCCGATGACC
>JBEHXD010000132.1:0-11038 GCA_048498875.1 Verrucomicrobiota bacterium | reverse complement strand
CTCCACTGACCAACGGCGGGTTCGAGGTTGAGGGTAACCTGCGCGGGGTCCCCAAAGGAATAGCTGGCGGTCACCTCGCGCAGTTCGCCCGCGGATAGGGTGACGGTCTGATTTTCCGGAGTGACGAAGTTTTCGATCGCGGAAAACTCGATCGTATGCGGCACACCGAAAGCGAGATTGTTGACGGTGGTCGAGTTGCTCATGTACCAGGTGCCACCGTCGACACGCCACTGCGACCATTCGACATTGGTTGAAACATGGATCGACGCGAGTTTCTGATACGTGGCGGTCACTTCGCGCAGCTCGCCCGCGGACAACGTGATCGTCTGTGCCGGCGGCGTGACGTAACCCGGGAAGGAGTTGAACTCGATCGTGTGGGGAACGTCGAACGTGAGGTTATTGACGGTGGTCGAATTGCTGTAGTACCAAATGCCGCCATCAATTCTCCACTGGGTATTATTCGGTGTGGAGGTGACGTGAACGGAGGCTAACTTTGGGTAGGTGGCGGTTACCTCGCGCAGCTCGCCAGCGGAGAGGGTGATGGTTTGCGCGGGCGGCGTAACGTAGCCACTGAGATCGTTGAACTCGACGGTGTGAGGAACATCAAACGCCAGATTGTTGATGGTGGTTATACTGCTCATGAACCACTGACCGCCATCGATGCGCCACTGCGTGGCGTTTGGAGTGGTTGTGACGTGGACGGACGCGAGCTTTTGGTAGGTGGCAGTGACTTCACGCAGCTCCCCGGCGGCCAGGGTGATGGTTTGTGGCGGCGCGGTGACGTAGCCGCTAAGATCGTTGAACTCGATGGTGTGAGGCACATCGAACGCCAGATTGTTGACAGTGGTTATACTGCTCATGAACCACTGGCCTCCATCGATGCGCCACTGCGTGGCATTCGGAGTGGTCGTGACGTGGACGGAAGCGAGTTTCGCGTAATTACGCACCAAAGCAGGGTTGTCTCCGCTGACCAGGTTCATGGTTTCGGATGCGGGCGTCACGTAGCCGGCGACCGGGGCATATTCGACAATGTGGGATCCAAACCGGGAAGTATAGAAAGTGCCGCTATTGTTCCAGGGACCGTCGCTGAACCGCCATTGCGCGATCGCAGGATTGAGTGTCACGCTGAATTTGGCGAAGGCGACGTAGTTCCGGACGAGTGGTTGATTGATCCCGCTGACGAGCGTGACGGTTTCCGGATCGGGCGTGATGTAGTTGGTAACCGCTGAGTATTCGATGAGATGGTTGCCCAACGGCAGATTGGAGAAAAAGGATCCGCTCGCGTTCCACGGCCCGCCGTCGATGCGCCACTGCGCGGTGGAAGGCGTGAGGTTCACGCCGAATTTCGCGAGAGGAGTGTACGTTCGGACCAGCGGTCCATTTGGGCCGCTGACCAACGTAATCGATTCCGATGCGGGCGTAATGTAGTTTGCCACCGGGGAATAATCGATGGTGTGGGCACCGAGGGGGAGATTGGTGAGGAACCCGCCGCTGGCTTGCCAGGCGCCGCCATCGAGTCGCCATTGGGCTGACGTGGGATCCAGATTGATGCCGAAAGTGGCAAGCGGAACGTAGCTGCGGGAGAGAGTGGGATTGATGCCGGCAACAAGAGTGACGGTCTCCGATGGAGGCGGAGCGTAGCCCGCGACACTCGAGAACTCGAGAACATGGTTGCCGACCGAGATATTTTGTAGCGGAGCACCGCTAGCGACCCACGCTCCGCCATCGAGCCGCCATTGGGCGGAAGACGGATTGAGGGTGACGACCAGCAAGGCAACCGGAGTATAGCTGCGATTGAGGGATAGAGTTTGTCCGCTGGAGAGAGTCACGGATTCGGACGGCGGGGCGATGTAGCTGGTTCTCGCCAGATATTCCACCAAGTGGGTTCCCACGGCGAGGGTGAGCGAGGCCCCGCTGGCTTGCCACGCGCCACCATCGACGCGCCATTGGGCGGCAGTCGGCGAAAGCGTGATGGAAAGCTGCGGAAGTGCAGGGTAGCTGCGAGCGAGCGACAGGATCTGTCCGCTGCTGACATTTACCGATTCGCTTGCCGGTGCAGTATAACCTGCGGCGGGAGCGTAGTTGACGGTGTGCGGAATGTGGTAGTCGAGATTTCCCACGGTCGCCCCGCTGGCCTGCCAGGGCCCGCCGTCCACGTTCCATTGGGCTGACGTGGGATTCAAAGCGATTGCAAGGGATCCGGACGGCTTTAGCGCGTACGTGCGGCTCAGGCTCGCGTTTTCACGCAGGGCCAAAGACACCGTTTCGGAGGAGAGGGGAAGGAAGGGATCACCGATGTCGGTGTAGTCGACAGTGTGGGAACCGACGGACAACCCGCTAACCGTGAAATCACTGATTTGCCATGCACCACCGTCGACGCGCCACTGACCCTGCCAGGCGCCGTTGATCGCGGTCGCCAGATGAATCCGAAGGGTCGGTTTTTGGGAGGTGTAATAACGCGTGTCGGTAAATGATCCTCCGGCTTGCAGGGTAATTGTTTCAGCCGGGGGAGAATCGTAATCGGCGACGTCAGAGTATTCAATGGCGGTGTCGCCCGGCGCAACGAAGAGATTGGCCCCGGAGGCGTTCCAGACCTCCGCGCCGACAACGCGCCACAGGGCGTTTGCGGGCACGAGGCTGAGCGTAATTTGCGCGAGCTGGTCGTAGCTGCGCGCGATTGAAAGCGACTGGCCGCTGGTGAGAGTAACGTTCTCGCTGGCGGGCGTGGCAAATCCGGCGAGTCCGGAATAAGTCAGGGAATGCTCGCCCGGGGCCAGATCGGTGACCCTGGCTCCGCTGGATTGCCAGGCCCCGCCGTCAACGCTCCACAGCCCGGTGGAAGGTGTCAGCGTCACGCTTACTTCTGCGCGTGGAACATAAGAGCGATTTACGATGAGTGCCTGTCCGGGTGTCACCGCTACATTCTCGATGGCCGGCGCGTCGTAGTTGGTGACGAGACCATATTGGATGTTGTAGTTGCTCAGACGCAGGCCGGAAACGATGGCTCCGCTCGGTTGCCAGTCGCTGGTGTACTCATTTTGGAAAACACGCCAGACGGCGGTGTTTGGATCGAGGTTAACTTGAATGGAGGAAGGCTTCAGCGAGAAGTTTCGCGTGAGCACCGCATTTTGCCGGAGCGCGAGCGTGATGGTTTCAGAGGGAGGCAATTCGTAGAGGCCGCTGGGATCTGAATAGTCGATCGTGTGGGTTCCGACACTTAACCCGGACTGCAGAATTCCACTGGCCAGCCAGGCGCCACCATCCACGCGCCACTGTCCGGTGGCCGTTACGCGCAACGTGGGAAGTTGCGAGACGTAGGATCGGGTAACGGAGAAAACCCCACCGGAAATCAAAGTCACGTTTTCGCTGGCAGGAGAATCATACAACGAAAGAGCTGAATACTCGATCAGGTAGGTCCCGGGCAGAACCTGCAGCGTCGAGCCCGCGGCCTGCCAGCTGCCGCCATTGGCGCGCCATTGCCCGGTAGAGGGATTCAACCCGATGGAAATTTGGGCGAGCTGGGTGTAACTTCGCGAGAGCGTGAGCGATTGCCCACTGGCGAGACTGACCGTTTCGCTGGAGGGACCGGCGTAGTTGGCGAGCGTCGAATAGGTAAGGGTGTGCGAGCCCGGGGCCAGATTTTTGGCGACGGCACCACTCGCCAGCCAAGTGCCGCCGTCCACCCGCCATTGCCCGGTAACAGGGGTGAGAGTGACGGAAACTTGGGCGAGCTGAACGTAACTGCGATTCAATGACAACTGCTGCCCGCTGGTGAGCGTGACGGATTCAGTCGCCGGCGCGGTGTAACCCGCGAGGGCCGCATAATCAACCGTGTGCGAACCAACGGCGAGACTGGCGACAGTCGTTCCGCTGTTTTGCCAGGAACCGCCATCGACGCGCCATTGAGCTGTGTTAGGAGTTAACGAAATGCTCAGTTTTGCGAGTAGAACGTAACTGCGCGAAAGCGTGAGTGATTGCCCCGCGCTGAGGGTAATGGTCTCGGTTGCCGGGCTGGAGTAATTTGCCACGGAGGCATACGTGACGCTATGGGTTCCCGGCGCGAGGTTCGTGGCGGTCGCGCCACTCGCGAGCCAGGCCCCACCATCCACCCGCCATTGTCCGCTGGAGGGTGTCAGGGTGATGGCAACCTGCGCCACCTTGGTGAAGCTGCGGGCCACGCTTTGCGTCTGCCCACTGACCAGGGTGACTGATTCGCTCGGCGGGGCGATATACCCGGAAAGAGCCGCGTAATCGACTGTGTGTGTGCCGGGAGTCAGATTCGAAACGGTGACCGCGCTCGCATTCCAGGCTCCACCGTCGACGCGCCACTGGCCGGTGCCGGGAGTAAGGGTGATCTTGAGTTTGGCGAGTTGGACGTAGTCGCGCGAAAGAGTGAGGGCCTGTCCGGGAGACAGGTTAACGGATTCAGACGCGGGCGTGGCGTAGCCGCTGACGCTGTTGTATTCGACGGCATGACTGCCGGGAGCCAGACTGCTGACCGTGGTGCCGCTCGTGCGCCAGGCGCCGCCGTCAATGCGCCATTGGCCGGTGCCGGGAGTGAGCGTTATTTTAACCGACCCCGTTTGAACGTAGCTGGCCGTGAGCGTCGTGGTGTTTCCGTTGGTGAGGGTGGTCGAGACCGATGCTGGCGTGATCCAGCCGGTCACCGATTTGAAATCCACGGTGTGATTCGTGTTCGTGAGATTGCTCACGGTCACGTCACTGTTGCGCCACGTTCCACTGTCCACGCGCCATTGGGCGCCGGCGGTTACGGCCTGGGAAGGCGTAATGGTTACCTTCAGGTTTCCTGCCTCGAGTTTGGTGCAAAGCAGAGCAACGAGCGCCGTGACGACGCGAAAGAATAATTTCATAAGGGAAATAAGAAGATGGCCCGTGCACATCCTCCTGATTTCCCGGGTGGCGAAACAATTAATTTATAATCCTGACTGAATAAATAACGATCAATTTACCAACGTTGTTGCATAGGATTTCGGATACGCACAAAGGTCGTATTCGAAGCGTCTCTTTTGTGAGACATTTCCCGCGGGGCAAAGCCGCGAAATGCTAGGCAGCCAGGCCCGCGGCCAGGGCGAGTGCGCTCTTGGCGCGATTCATGATATACAAATGATAACCGGGCGCGCCGCGGGCCAGAAGGTCGCGGATTTGAGTGAGCGCCCACTCGATGCCAATCGTCTCGACGATTTCCGCCGTGTCCCCTGCCGCTTCGAGCCGTTTGATCAGTTTCTCGGGCAGGCTGGCTCCGCACATTTCGGTGAACCGGCGAATTTGTTTCAAGGAAAGCACGGGCATGATTCCCGGCACGATGGGTACCGCGATGCCGCGTGAGCGGCATTGGTCGACGAAACGGTAGTAGACGTCGTTGTCGAAAAAAAGCTGGGTGGTAACAAAGGATGCACCGGCATCGACTTTTCGTTTGAGTGCGTCGAGATCCTGCGCGGCCGACGGCGCTTCGGGGTGTTTCTCCGGATAGCCACCGACGCCCAGGCAAAAGTCCGCATGACGCGCCTTCAGCAAAGCGACCAAATCGCTGCCATAACGCAAACCGTCCTTATAGGGGACGAATTCGGTCTGCCCCTTGGGCGGATCTCCGCGCAGCGTCATGATATTGCGATAGCCGCCGGCGTGGAGCTGGTCGGCGACACCATTGAGTTCGTCCCGACTGTGGCCAACACAGGTCAGGTGCGGCATGACGGTGAACCCAATTTCCTCCCTCAACAGCCGGCTGACCTGCGCCGTGCGCTCACGGGTTGAACCGCCCGCCCCGTAGGTCACGGACACAAAATCCGGCATGATCCGTTTCAACGCTTCGGCGGTTTGCCGCAATGCCACAACTCCGGCGTCGTCCTTTGGTGGAAAAAATTCCAGCGAGCGCACAGCACGTTTGGTGGCAAGTAACTCGGAAATGGGCCGGTCAGGGTTCATTTGAATATCAATGCATACGTATTTGATGATATGTAAAGCTCTGACTTTGGTCAGTCGTGAGGCTTGGTCTTGGTGGTGACTACTTGGAGGATGCGCAGCCCATTGGTATCCATAAACGGAATAACGAGGAAGTCGGGCGAAGGCCATCCCGCATGTTGATAAAAGAAATCTGCCGTTGGGCTGTCTTTTCCGATCACCACGTACACAAACCGGGAGTTTTCCCAGAGCTGGGCCTTTCTGCGGGAAGTTATCGTCGGATCGAACAGCCACGCAATGTCCGGACTCCAGAGAGGAACTGCATCGATCCTCAGTGCAGGCAGCAATCGGGGCATGCCGGCGATATCGGTGAGTAGCTTTCGATTGGTGAATCCGGGGAGCGAGTTGACGATCAGGGTCACTTTCGGATCCATCGATTTTATCCCGGCCGCAAGAGAGTTTCCGGCGGACAACCAGCTTTTCACTTCGGTGCGATAGGGATTTTCCGGCAACACGAGGGTTTTGGGCAGGGATTCCAGAAAAACCAGAATAGTACCGGTCACGACCAGATTACGGACGATGGCGTGGCGCTGGATGAGCGTAAGAAAATAACTCGCTCCGACGATGAGTAGCGCAAGTGCGGGACTCAGCACCCGCAGCGAATAAAACAGTCCGCCGGCGGTGTGTGCGACCGAGGCAGCCCACAATCCGCAGCCGGTGGCGGCAAACAGGGCGATCAACCGGGCTTCGCTTAATCTGCGAATCAGCAGAAAAATAATCGCAATCAAGCCGGCCAGTGATGGTAGCGCCCAAAGGGCCAGGTAGCGCAAGAGCGCCTGCCAGTTGTCAACGGAGGCAAACGTGTTCGCCACCGCACGATGATAGATTTCACTCCACTGCAAAAAAACCGGGTTGGTGGGAAACAGGCCCAGCACATCCAGACTATAAACGGGATTTCCAGTGAGCTGCCACACCCGGAATGGCCAGGCCAGTACCAGCGGAAGACTGATCGCGCTGAAAAGCAGCGCATTTTTTCGCAGCGAACGCACAAAAATGAAAGGGAGAAGCGCCACTGCCGCAAAAGCCGGTCCGTATTCGCGCGTGCTCGCGGCGCTGATCGAGCAAAGTGCGGCGAGGACAGTCCAGCGCCAGGCGCCGCGTTCGCCGGCACTTTGCATGCACCAGACAATCCCCGCGACGGAAAGGGCGGTCATGCCGGTTTCCTGTCCGATGAGCACCGACCAGGTGAGCAGGGGACAGGCGGCCGCCAGGAGCACCGCTCTCCGGGCGACGGCTTCTCCTCCCCAACGGTGGGCGAGACGCCAGATCAGTTCATGCAGTGAAATCAACTGAAGCGCGACCACGGGCGAGGTCCAAAGCGCGAGTTTGCTGCCTCCGCAACCGTAGGCCCACGCATACAGGCTGGCGATTCCGGGAGGAATGCTTTCCACCCAGAAGTATTTTAAAAAATCCCCTCCGCTGCGTGGCGGATAAAAATCCAGCGAGCCAAATTGCAGCATCTGTTCCGCGAGATAGCTCCAGCGAAAATAAACGTCGGGTCCACTCAGCGGCTGAGCGATCAGGCGATAAAAAACAATTGCCCAAAAAACGAGATAGAGCGGAAGCCACCGACCCATGTGCGAGATGAAGGCATCGGAGGACGTAGCATCAGGAGTCGAGTAGTACCGGATGGGAACCAACCGTGCTCCGATCGTCACGGCCAAAAGGGCAAGGGATAGCGTGGTGATCGAAATGGTAATTCCCGTGCAGGTGAAAAGCAGGATGGTCGCGTACAGCACCACACTCGAGGCGAGAAACGATCCTGCCAGCGACCAGGGCAAACGCAGCGCCCGCAGCACCACCGCGCCCGGCATGATCAGTCCCGTAATGAGTACCAGAAGCCTGAGGGGAATTTCGATCAAACCGGGCAAAGACATGGGGTGCCCAACTCACTAACAGTGCTCCTTCGTGACGCAACAGTGGAGCGAAGCGCTTGAACACCGGGTGAAGGAAACACGCCACGCTCCTAGGCGGTGGCGGTTTCGCGGGCTTTTTCCGTCTTCAATCGCAACTGACCGCAGGCCGCATCGATGGCGTGACCTTTTTCGCGCCGCAATGTTACCGACACGCCGCCGTCGGACAGGATGCGCGCAAATTTCTCCTGCCGGGTGAGGCTGGGGCGCTTCCAAGGCAATCCTTCCACGCTGTTGTAAGGGATCAGGTTTACGTGCGCGTGCAGATCATACGCGATGTCGCGAAGTTTTTCCGCCTGATCGAGCGAGTCGTTGATTTCCTCGATGAGGATGAACTCAAGCGTGACCATGCGACCGCGTTTTTCGGCAAACTCCTTTACGGCGGGCAGAAGTTTTTCGAGCGGCCACGCCTTGTTCACCGGCATGATTTGTTCGCGCACGTCATTCGTGGCGCCATGCAGACTGATCGCCAGGCGAACCTGGAGAGCTTCGTCGGCGAGTTGTTGGATTTTGGGTACCAAGCCCGACGTGGAAAGCGTGATGCGCCGCGCGCCAAATCCCAGACCCCACTCGGAATTCAGAATGGTGAGGGCGCGGATGATGGCGTCATAATTGTGGAGGGGCTCGCCCATGCCCATGACCACCAGATTGTCGAACGAAACCAACTCGGCGTGCGCGCGGGGTGTGCGGCTGTCCTCCTGCCGGCACACCTGGATGAGTTGGTGTACGATCTCGCCGGCGGACAAATTGCGTTTTAATCCGGCAAGACCCGAGGCACAGAAGCGACAACCCATGGCGCAGCCGACCTGGGTGGAAATACAGATGGTCTTGCGCGAGTCTTCCTGGCCCACGCCGGTTTGCGGTGCACGGATGATCACCGTTTCGATCAGGGATTTGTCCTCGAGTTCAAGCAGCAGCTTGTCGGTTACGTCCTCGGATTGTTTGGTGAGAACAAAGGCGGTCGGTTCCAGTTCGAATTTCTCCGCCAGCCACGCGCGCAGGGGACGCGAAAGATTGGTCATTTCATCCCAGCTTTTCGCGCGTTTTTTGTAGAGCCAGTCGGTGATCTGGCGGGCCCGAAATGCCGGATGGCCCTGCTCCTTGAGCAAGGCGGTGAGGGAGTCGAGGGTCTCACCGTAAATGGCGGGTTTGGCGGGCGTGAATTGCATGGTGGTCGAATAGACTTGGACAGGATTGGAAGGTTTGCCCAGAGTTCAAGATAACCATGAATCGGATCCACCGGCACATCTTTGCAAACGTCCTGATGACGTGTGCCGCGTCCGTGGGGCTGTTTGGGTTTATATTGATGCTGGGGAACGCGCTGAAGGATATTCTGCCCCTGGTTTTGGCGGGTCAACTGGAGCCGGACGCGTTCTGCCGCCTGATGGTCCTGCTGGTGCCATTCGTCATTTCCTATGCCTTGCCGATGGGCATGCTCACAGGCATTCTGCTGGTCTTGGGCCGGATGTCCTCGGACCGGGAAATCATCGCGTTGCGGGCATCGGGGTTGAGCGTGGCCTGGCTGTCGGCGCCGATTTTGTTTCTGGCGCTGTTTGGCGTGGCGCTGGCCGCGACGATCAACTTCCAGTACATGCCGGTCACGCGCCTGGCTTATCAGCGGGAGATGGTCGATGTCGTGCGGCGGAATCCACTAAACTTCATCGTGCCGCGAACTTTTATTCGCGATTTTCCCGGCGTGGTTCTCTACGCGGGCGAACGCCGCGGCCCGCAGTTGCGCGACTTTTGGCTTTGGGAACTCGATTCACACAATCGCGTCAGGCGGTTTGCCCGCGCCGAAACCGGGCAATTGGCAATGGATGAGGTTAACAACAAACTCGTGCTTACCGTGGAGCACGCTGCCGTGGAGGTGCGTAACGACAAGGATCCGGAGAGTTTCTCCTCTGGCGTCTCCACCTCGTCGATGGACCGGGCGCCGATTGATTTGCCGCTCACGAAGATCACCGGGGAGCGCACCGTCCAGAAGAAGTTAAAGTGGTTCACGTTCCCCCAACTTGTTGCCGAATGGAAGCGGCTGAATGTCGTCGATCCGGCAGTGCCGCCCACCGAGCAGGCCCGGAAAAAGATGAGGGTGCAGATCACCATCCATGAAAAATTCGCGACGGCATTTTCCGTCCTGTCTTTTACGCTCGTGGCGATTCCTTTGGGCATCAAAGTTTCGCGCAAGGAAACCTCCGCCAATCTGATGATTGGCGTGGCTTTGGCGCTCGCCTATTATTTTGGGTCCATCGTGGTGGGCTGGTTCGACAATCATCCGGCATGGCGTCCGGATCTGTTGATGTGGTTGCCAAATATCGCTTTTCAAAGCCTGGGCTTGTGGATGTTTTACCGCGTCGATCGATGATGACCCCAGGCAGCGGACTTAACTTCTTTTCTCCGCGGGATAAGGGTGTAAATACCCCCATCCCTGCGCTTCAACTCATGGTAACTCCCCAAAGACCGGCACCGTCACTTGATTTGTGCCTGCTCTCTGCACAATTCCATGGCTGACGATCCGTTCGATCTGGTGGCTTGCCTTGAACGCGTGCGTCAGCGCGACCAGACGGCTTCGCGTCAATTGGTCGAGCATTTGTACCCGCTTGTCATCCGCATTGTTCGTTCGCATTTGCCACGCCGGGTTGCCGAGGAGGATCTTGCCCAGGATATTTTTCTGAAAATGTTTACCCGCATCGCACAGTACCAAGGCAATGTTCCGTTCCCGCACTGGGTGTCGCGGATTGCGGTTACCACGTGCATCGATCAGTTGCGGGCCCAGAAACGCCGGCCGGAATTCCGCTGGGCGGATCTATCCGAAAACGAGGCGGAGGTGTTGGACAACGTATTGACGGACTCCCGCGACACCACCCCAGGCGATGCGCTGGCCGCGCGGGAATTGGTCTATAAACTGCTCGACCAGCTCAAACCTGATGATCGGCTGGTCATTCAATTACTCGATTTGGAACAACGCACCATTGCAGAGATCAGTGCTCAAACCGGCTGGAATCAAACGCTTGTCAAGGTACGCGCGTTTAGGGCCAGACGGAAATTGCGAAAGCTGTTTCAGGAACTACAAACCAAGGAGAAGTCATGAACCAATTCGACCAACAATGGCGGAAACTCACTTCCCTGGCCCGACAGGCAAGGGATAC
>JBEHXD010000131.1:0-11054 GCA_048498875.1 Verrucomicrobiota bacterium | reverse complement strand
CGCCACCGGGGGTCGCGAACCACCTGGATTGCCTGAGTCCGGTTCACCAGATGGAAATTATGGCTGCGAAGCGGCTTGTCAGGCACGGCGCCCGGTCGTTGACTGACCTTTAAATCCGAATCCGATGTCCCAGATCCCGAAGAGCTACGAGCCACGCGAGGTGGAAAAAAAATGGTATGCTGCCTGGCAGCAGGCCGGCTGTTTTGCGGGCCGTGAACCCGTAAAGCCGGGCAAACCCGCCTACAGTATCGTGATTCCGCCGCCGAACGTCACCGGCGTGCTGACGATGGGGCATGTGCTGAACAATACGCTGCAGGATATTTTGATCCGTCGCGCACGGCTCGAAGGCAACGAGGCGATGTGGCTGCCTGGAACCGACCACGCCGGTATTGCCACGCAAACCGTGGTCGAGCGGGAACTCCGCAAGGAAAAGAAAACGCGCCATCATCTCGGCCGCGAAAAGTTTTTGGAAAAAGTCTGGGGCTGGCGCGAAGAAAAAGGCGGCGTGATCCTGAAGCAGCTTCAGGCACTGGGAGCTTCCGCGGACTGGGATCGCACGCAGTTCACCATGGATGCGCACTACTCGAAGGCGGTGCTTACCGTGTTCGTCGATCTGTTCGCGAAAGGGCACATCTATCGCGGCAAGCGCATGGTTAACTGGTGTCCGGTGAGCCTGACGGCGCTCTCGGACGAGGAAGTAATCATGAAGCCCACCAAGGGCTCGATCTATCAGGTGCGCTACGAACTCGTGAATCAGCCCGGCCACTACATCGAGGTCAAAACCACGCGCCCTGAGACGATTCCCGGCGACGTGGCGATTGCCGTGCATCCCGATGATCCCCGCTACACAACGTTGATTGGCCAGAAAGTGTGGCGTCCGCTCAACCGGGCGCAGATTCCGATTATCGCGGATGCGGCGGTCGACAAGGAGTTCGGTTCGGGCGCGCTCAAAATCACACCCGCCCATGACAAAGTGGACTTCGAGGTTGGTCAGCGCCACAAGCTGCCGCCGATCGACGTGCTCGACCCGGACGGGACGCTCAACGCACTGGCGGGCTCCGAGCTTGCCGGCATGGAGCGTTTTGCCGGACGCAAAAAAGCCGCGGAACTGTTGAAGGAATCCGGGGCGTTGGTGAAGGAGGAGCCGTACGAAAACAACGTCGGTTATTCCGAACGCGCCGATGTGCCGATCGAACCCCGGCTCACCTGGCAGTGGTGGCTGAAGTATCCGCGCGTCGAGGAAGCGAAGGCAGCCGTGCGCGACGGTCACATTAAATTTTATCCCGAACGCTGGTCGAAGGTGTACCTTCACTGGCTCGAAAACATCCAGGATTGGTGCATCAGCCGCCAGTTGTGGTGGGGCCATCGCATTCCCGTCTGGTACAAGAAAGGGCTCGATAAGGAAAAACTCACCGAGGACGACTTGCGCGATCCAGTCAAGGTGCACGTTTCCCTCGAGGGACCAGGTGATCCGGAAAATTGGAATCAGGAAGACGATGTGCTCGATACGTGGGCGTCGTCGTGGCTCTGGCCGTTTGCGACGCTCGGCTGGCCGGATCAGGCGGCGATGAAAAAAGCGGGCTTCGATTATTTTTATCCGACGGCGACGCTCGTGACCGGACCGGATATTATTTTCTTCTGGGTCGCGCGCATGATCATGGCCGGCTTGGAATTCGTGCGGCCCGGCGAACCGCTGGAGCGGCGGATTCCGTTCAAGAATGTGTATTTCACGGGCATCATCCGCGACCAGCAGGGGCGCAAGATGTCGAAGTCGCTCGGCAATTCGCCCGATCCGCTCGACCTGATCGGGAAGTACGGCGCCGACGGCTTGCGCTTCGGCATCGTGTCGATCGCACCGCAGGGACAGGACATTCGTTTCCAGGAAGACCGCATCGAAAGCGGCAAGGGATTCTGCAATAAACTTTGGAACGCGGCGCGCTTCCGTCAGATGAACGGTGCGATGGCCGATAATTCCTCGCTCGCGGCGATCCTGGCGCGCCTGGAGCCGGCGAAGTTTGACGCCGATGACCACGGCATTCTCGACCGGCTGCTGGCGACCGCGAGGGAAGTGGATCGTTGCTTCACCGAGTTCGAATTCAGTGCGGCCACCCAGGCGATCTATTCCTTTTTCTGGAATGATTTTTGCGACTGGTACGTTGAGGTCTCGAAGGCAAAAGTTCAGGACGCCTCGGCCAAGGCCAACAGCCTGGCGCTGCAGGATCTGGTGTTGCGCGAAACGTTGCTCCAGCTCCATCCGTTTGCCCCGTTTATCACGGAGGAACTCTGGCATTCGTTGGGATATGGCCCGGAGGGCTCGTTCATCATGCGCGATGCCTCGGTGGAAGGGACATCGCAGCTGGTGGACGCCTTTGGCGCGCTCGGCGTGATGATCGACTTGAAGGCGAGCGCGGCCAACCGGGTGCTCCAACTTTCGGCATCCAAATATCGCGCGGACAAAGCCGCGGCGGGTCTCGCAGGCGTAAAATTGCCGGTGGTGTATTACGAAGTGAACCCCGCTTATGCGGCCTATTTCACACCGCAGACGGCGCCCAACTATGCGCGAATTTTTGAAACCGCGGTTTTCCAGGCGGGGACCATTCCCGATGCGATTAATTCCGTAACGGGAATTGCGACCTTTGGGATCCAGCGTCCTGCCGGCGACACGGCGGCGGAAAAAGCGCGCCTCACGAAGGAGCTCGAGTCGATCACGAAGCACATTGCCGGAACGGAGGCGCGACTGGCCAACGAAGCCTTTGTCAGCAAGGCGCCTCCTGCGGTTCTGGAGGGCGCGCGCAAGCAACTCGCGGATCAGCGGGCGAAAAAAGCCGAACTCGAAAAACTGCTATCGGGGCTTGCCTGAGGGCGTTTTCCGGGAACTCCGGCGAATCTTAAAATAATCGGACTGGCGGAAAAGACACGCACGCTTTTACTGGGCGCGGCATGAAGCTATTTGTCGCAGGTTCAAAGGGAATGGTCGGTTCCGCGCTCGTTCGTCGCTTTCGCCCGGAAGGCGGCGTGACGGTGATTGAGCGAAGCCGGGCGGAACTGGATCTTACGAGTCAGGCGGCCGTGAAGGATTTTTTTGCGCAGGAAAAACCTGACGTGGCCATCATTGCGGCCGCGAAGGTAGGTGGCATCCACGCCAACAATACCTATCCGGGCGAATTCATTTACGATAATCTCGCGGTGGCGACCAATTGCGTGCATGGCGCCTATCAGGCGGGGGTGAAGCGGCTGCTGTTTTTGGGCAGTTCCTGTATTTATCCCAAGCATGCCCCCCAGCCCATGGCGGAGGACAGTCTGCTGACCGGTCCGCTGGAGCCGACCAATGAAGCCTATGCGGTGGCAAAAATCGCCGGACTCAAATTGTGTGAGTATTACCGGAAACAATACGGGGTGCTTTATCATTCCGCGATGCCCACCAATCTTTACGGACCGAATGACAATTATCATCTTCAGAATTCCCACGTCCTGCCGGCGTTGATCCGGAAATTCCACGAAGCGAGGGAGGCAGGTCGGGCCGAAGTGGTGGCATGGGGAACCGGTTCCCCAAAACGCGAATTTTTGCACGTGGACGATTTGGCGGACGCCTGTGCGTTCCTGCTAAAACTTTCCTCACCTCCCGATTTGATCAACATTGGAACCGGCACCGATGTGACCATCAAGGAGCTGACCGAATTGGTGGCCCAGGCCACCGGATTTACCGGCAAGATTGTCTGGGATTCGACGAAGCCCGACGGCACGCCACGGAAGTTGATGGATGTGACCAGGCTCACCAAATTGGGGTGGAAGGCGCGGGTCGATTTGCGCGAGGGCGTGGAGAAAACCTATCGGAGTTTTCTCGCCGAAAAAGCCGCCGGAACCCTGCGCAGTTGAGTGGCTGGGCCGAAGGACGTAATCTTCCTTCCGGGTGTTGACGCGTGCGAGAGTGAAGGCAGACTGCCGGAGTTCTTCCGCATCGTCTCTCAACCCAGCTCAATCATGTCCACACCTGAAACGCCCCCGGTTGCACCTGCTCCCTCCACCACCGAAGATCGCACCATCGCGATTCTCGCTTACATTACCATCATTGGTTTCATCATAGCGATCGTTATGCATGGAAGCAAAAAAACCGCGCTGGGATCCTTCCACCTTCGCCAGGTGTTGGGTCTTATCGTTACCGGCCTCGCGCTTTGGCTTCCGGGTATCATTATTTCCATGATACCAATCGTGAATTTTCTGATGCTGATTATCTGGCCCGTGATCGGAATTTCCCTGTTTGTGATCTGGCTGATGGGCCTGATTGCCGCGGCCAATGGGGAACGTAAACCTGCTCCCTTGGTGGGGGAATACTATCAGAAGTGGTTCGCCAACGCTTTTAACTGAGCCAAACAACGTTTCCTTCCCATCCAGGCCACGGAGTGATCCGTGGCTTTTTTATTGTCTGATTCAGCGGGAGATATCCACGCAAGGTCTTTCGTTTTTAACAATTTAAGGGCTAAAGCTAAGCCCGAAAAGTGCCGAAATAACCATGAGCTTTCCCGGCTCGATTTTACCATGCCCGATGCAACTCCCGGGGCGGAGGTTACGGAAGTCCCGCGCACCCCTGCTGGCAATACTTCGCCAGCGGTATCCGTGCGCCCGTTTCCAGTAGGCAACTGCAAGCTGGTCACGGGCGGACGTTGGAAGGACTATCGGATCGACGGCCCGTCTTCGACGGGTGGCGAGAATGTTTTTGAAGCGACGCACGTGGGCCGGATGGAGCAAGTGCTCATCTCGGCTGCGCTGCTGACCAAGGCCACGGCGGTGCGCCGAAATGTCTGGGACCTGTTGAGCGCCAAGCTTCCGGCCGAAGCCAAGGTGGTCACCTGTCTCGAAGCGCACGAGGAGGAAGGCTGGCGCTACGAGGTGGTGCATCAGCCACCCGCCACCACGCTGCGGGAATGGATCACCTGCCATCAGGCGGAAGCGGCGACCCAGAATAAATTGCTCGAACAGATTTCCGCGACGTTGTCCGCGCTCCACTCGCTGGGGATTGTGCATCTGAATGTCCGACCCGAGGTGATTTATCTCGGGGGTGATGACGACAAGCCGGAGATTATTTTGGGCGGTTTGAACACGGCGGTCTTCTACAAGCAGGCGGCGATCAATCCCAATGAGGTCGATCCGTTTTATGCGCCGCCCGAGGCGGTCGATCCCGACGGCAAGCCGCCGGGCATCGGTTTGTGTGCCTGGGACTGGTGGTCACTGGGCCGCGTAGTGCAGGAAATGATTCTTGGCCGTCATGTGATGACAGGTCTCTTCGGTCACGATGTGATCCGCGATCCGAATCCGGCGGTGCGGGATCGCGCCAGAAAATTGCTGCTCGAGGTGGAGACTCCCGGCACCCGTGCCGGCGCGGTCGAATCGATGCCCACCATGGCACCGGTCGTCAAAGGCATGTTGCGTGGGCTGCTGACGAGTGCCCGCGATGCACGCTGGAGTGGTGAATCCATTCGCCGCTGGCTCGCGAAGGAGACGGTCGCCAACTACTACGACCTAGCCCGCAACGCGCGTTTTTTCACGTGGCAGGGACGTGGGCGCAGTATTTCCGAAGCCGCCCTGTTTTTCCGAAGCGCCGAAAACTGGGCCGACGGCGAACTGAATCTTTTTGAGCCGGAGAATCAGGAAACGCTGGTTCATTTTCTGACCACGGTGAAGGAGCATAAGCCGGAGTTGCTGAAGCTCCAGCAAACCCACGGACAAATCAGTTCGCTGGAAGTGAGCGGGGTGACCGATGCCGCGCGCCGTACCTTGACTGCGGCTTTCACCTGGCTGGCCTTCGGTCCCCAACCTGGCGCGTTGTTTATCAAGGGACGCAAGATGGACGCCGCCGGCTTGATGGAACTCCTCGCGATGGGGCAGGATGCGGCGAATTTTGGCGCATTGAAAATGCTGATCTCAGCGCCCGGACTCGCGTTGATCACCCCGGTTGATGCCGCCGCCGGCGCCACGCTCAGCCAGCTTGCGGCAGTGGGCGGGGCCGCTTTGAGGCAGGGCGAACAGAACGGATGGATCGATCCGACCGATGCCGGCACGGGTTCGTACGTTTTGAAACTTTCCCTGGAAGCCGAACCCGCTCTGAGAAAACGCGCAGATCGGGTCAGGACTACTTTTGCGGCGTGTGAAAATCCGGTGCTGGCGGGAATGCTGGCCGACAAAAACCCGGCCCCTTGGGTTCAGGTGTTGCTCATCGTGACCGGTGAAAATCCGCGGAAGTTTGGCTATGTTACCCGGGCTGAACACACGCGGCAGCGTCTGGCCCGGCTGAAGGCACGGAGTGAGCAATTGCAGGTGGCCTTGTTCTGGCTTCACCTCAAACAAGCGTTGCAAGCAGGACGTCCGTGGTCCGGCCGCTGGCAGACGTTTTGCCTCTTTTGGCTTGGACTGGTCGCATTTGGAGTGCTGCTGGCGCGGGACATTCCTGCGACCGCCCTCCTCGCTTTCACGCTCATGGGGCTCCGCCTGATCCTGGGCTGGCGGGTGAGAAAACTTTCGTCGCATTGGGACAAGACCATCGCCACGTCGTGGAATTGGCGTGACGGTCCGGAACGGTGCTTGACCGAGGCCCAACGGGTCTGGCCGGAATCCCCCGCCGTGTTACAGGAATTGACCAGACAGTATGAAGAAATGAAAACGGCGATGGTCTCTTTGCAGACAGCTGAAGCTCCTGGCAGCCAGCCAGTCCAGGCATCGTGGCTGCCAGGCTTGTGGCCGGTTTTTGCTGCCGCCGCCCTGGTTTGCATTGTGGGGTCAATCCAACTGGTGAAAAATCTCGGACAAAAACTGGGTTACCAGGCGCTGAGTATTGCGTGGAGTGATCCGACCATGGAGTTTGCTCCCTCCGAATCCCTTTCTCCCTCTGGTGAGAAACCGGAGGAACTCGCTGCCCAGTTGGAAAAAATTCCCGGGCTTTCGCCTGAAATGGTCGAGAAGGTGAAAAAAGGCGAATACGAGATTGTGAAGGAATCCTTTGGCTACGCATTGAACGGACCGATTCAGAAATGGAATTTCAGTCCTCCGGCCGTGGTTCCGCAGCTGCCGGTGGAATCGCGTGCTCCGGCCACGGCGGCGCAGCGTGCCTATGCCCTCGTGAGCGGTGAACTTCTGGTCCGGCCCTATGGCAAGAAAGGGGTGACGGCGATGTTTGTGGTTCCCGTGCCCACGAAGAACGGGTTTGGCCTCATGGTCTACAATGCCAAGGCGCGCAAACTGGTGGACAATGTCGCCCTGACCCTGCACGAGGGTTTGCCCGACAAGACTTGGTACCACGTCGATCGCTTTAACGTCATCTACATGGGCTCACCTTCACAAATGGAGATGAACAAGGAAGGGCTGCTTTCGCAGAATGACGACCATTCGGCTTCCGGCACCCCGGTGGCGGTCGTTTCCATTCCAAGCATGCCTTGACAGTGGCGGAAGGTTGCCAAGGGTAGGCGGTCCTCATGATTGCTCCCGAGACCTTTTCCCACCTTGAAAACATAAAGAAGCGCGCCGGCTACTTATGGAGGTTTCTTTGACGTCGAGCAAAAGCAGCGTGAGATAGAGGCCATGGAGGGGGAGATGGGCGCCCCGGATTTTTGGAATAATACCGAAAAAGCCCAGAAACACATCGCCCAGGTCAACAACCTGAAACGCATGATCGGCGGTCTTGTGGCCTTCAACAAGCGCCTCGAGGACGCCAATCTCATGGTGGAGCTCGTTGAGGCGGCCACTCCGGCCGAACAGGAGGATTACGCCAAGGAGCTCAATGGTTCGGTCGCGTCGATGGTGGAGGATCTGGACAAGCTGGAAATCGGTTCCTTCCTGACCGGGCAATTCGATCGCAACAATGCCATCTTCAGCATCCAGGCAGGCGCGGGTGGCACGGAATCAAACGACTGGGCGGACATCCTGTTCCGCATGTATTCACGCTGGACGGAGCGGCGTGGATTCCAGGTCGAGTTGATGGAAGTCCAGCCGGGCGATACGGCGGGCATTTCGAAGGCGACCATTTTAATCAAAGGAGAAAACGCCTATGGTTATGCCAAGGCGGAACGCGGCGTTCATCGCCTGGTGCGCATCAGTCCCTTCGACTCAAACAAACGCCGGCACACCTCGTTCTGTGCGGTCGACGTGGTGGCGGAAATCAACGAGGACATCGACATCACGATTGCCGAGGACGAAATCCGCACCGACGTGTACCGTTCCTCGGGCAAAGGCGGTCAGGGCGTCAATACCACTGATTCCGCAGTGCGTTTGACTCACATTCCCACCGGTATCGTCGTGGTCTGCCAAAACGAGCGCTCACAGATCAAAAACAAGGCGGCGGCCATGAATGTGTTGAAGGCGCGCATCTACGAAAAGAAATTGGACGAGAAGCGGAGCGAGATGGAAAAATTCTACGGTGAAAAAGGAGAAATCGGTTTTGGCAGCCAGATTCGCAGCTACGTTTTGCAGCCCTACCAGATGGTGAAGGATCTGCGCACCGGGGTCAGCACGAGCGATACGCAGGGTGTGCTCGATGGCGATCTTGACCGCTTTATTTACGGTTGGTTGCGGGCGGGCTGCCCGCGACACCGCAACAAGGACATCCAGATCGACGACTAGGAAATGGGCTGCTCCGTTTGCACTTCGGCGGAAGAACGATAAACCAACGGAACGAATTTCCGCCGATGCCCGACCTTTCCTACGACACGCTCCGCAACGCCTTCAGCCGCCAGTCGCTGTTTGAAGACAAGACCTGGCAGCTTTCGCCGGAAGCGTGGCCATTGTCGCCTGAGCAGTTCGCGCAGCTGGAGCAAATCGGCACCGCCTGCCTCGAGTTTCACCAGGCGTTGGAAACCCTTTATCTGCGTTCGGCTGCCGGGAAAAATCTCCTGCGCAACAAACCGCTGCTCGCGCCGTGGGTCGCGGATTATCTGGATCGGGGCAAGTCGCCGGAGTTGATCAAACACGCGCGCGATCCGAAAAATCGCGGGGCTTTCCCCACGGTCCTGCGGCCGGATTTGCTGCTGACCGAGGAGGGCTTTGCCTTGACGGAACTCGATTCCGTGCCCGGCGGAATCGGCCTCACTGCGTTTTTGAACCAGCTTTACGGCGGAGACAGCGATCCTTCGATTCTCGGGAGCAAGGACGCAATGGTGGAAAATTTCTATCAATCATTGCTTGGATTGCGTCCTGACCTCCGCAATCCGCTGGTGGCGATTCTTGTCAGCGATGAGGCGTCGACCTATCGCCCCGAAATGCAGTGGCTCGCGGAGCAACAGCAGCGGCGGGGCCGGCGGGTGTTTGCGATGCGGCCGGAGGATGTGTTTCCTCTGGGCGGCGAATTGTTTTTCAATGTCGATGGCACGCCCGAGAAGATCGACATCCTCTACCGGTTTTTCGAACTCTTCGACTGGGCCAACGTCCGGATTGCGCCTGACATCCTGGAAGCGTGGCAATCCGGCGCGGTGGCGATTGCCCCACCGATGCGGCATTTTCAGGAGGAGAAACTGGCCCTAGCGCTTTTTCATCATCACCTGCTGCAGGAATTTTGGGTCGAGACAGTTAGCGGGCGGAACTTGAAGTTGCTGCGGGAATTGATTCCGCAGTCGTGGATCATGGATCCCACCCCGCTTCCACCCGGCGCGGTGCTCGACGGTCCGAAGGTGGGTGGACGAATGCTCCCGGACTGGCGTGGCCTAAGTGCGGCATCCCAGAAAGAGCGGGATCTGATCATTAAGATCAGCGGGTTTCATGAGACGGCTTGGGGTGCACGCAGCGTCGTGCTGGGGAGCGATTGTTCGCGGGAGGAATGGCAACAAGGCGTCGACCAGGCGCTGAAACTGGCGCCAACCAACCTGCATCTGCTGCAGGAATACCGCAAACCGAAGCGCCTTCAGCACCCAATCTATGACCGGCCAGCCAGCGTATCCGATCCGATGGTGATGCAGCCGAAGCCCGGGCGTCTTCGTCTGTGCCCGTACTATTTTGTCGTGGGCGGGCAGACCAGGCTGTCCGGTGCGCTCGCCACGTTCTGTCCCCCGGACAAGAAAATTATCCATGGCATGCAGGATGCGGCCTTGCTCCCGTGCAGGGTTGTCTCCTTAACTTGACGTGTGCGTAATTCCGTTGCGTTAACCCGCTTCCCGGTTCCAGCGAAGATAGGGCGTGCCGTCATCTGTGTCGCCCTGTTTGGCAGTCTCGGCCTCCCGATTCTTCGATCCCAGGCCACCTCAGCGGTCGATCTTGCCCAGGTCCGTGACAAGGCGGAACGGTCGGATCCCGAGGCACAGAATACCTTGGGGAATGCGTACTCAAGCGGTTCGGGAGTGAACCAGGATTACGCGGCGGCATTGACGTGGTACCGCAAGGCGGCGGATCAGGGATACTCTCCGGCGCAATTCAATGTCGCGCTGGCCTACGAGTTGGGACGAGGCGTACCTGTCGATGAAAGGCAGGCATTCAAATATTACCTGATGTCGGCCGAACAGGGCTTCGGTCCCGCGCAGTTCAACATTGGGAACATGTATTCGTCGGGACGTGGAGTGGGGCAGGATCTTTTTGAGGCGAGCCTTTGGTACAAACAAGCCGCGGAAAAAGGCATCACCGAAGCTCAGTTTAATCTCGGTCTCGCTTATGAAACGGGACGTGGCGTGAAGAAAGACGAGGCGCAGGCGATGCGCTGGTATCAGCCCGCGGCCGATCATGGATTCGCCCGGGCCCAGTATAATTTGGGCCTGTTGCTCGAAGAAGGCCGCGGCGTTGAGAAAAATGAAGCCGCGGCGGCGCCGCTTTATCGCGCCGCTGCCGAGCAGAACTTTGCCTCGGCCCAAAATAATTACGGATTGATGATCGCCGAAGGGCGGGGTGGTCTCGGCAAGGATCAGGTTCAGGCGATGATGTGGCTGAGCCTGGCTGTCCAGAACGGCGCGAATCCCGCTGCGCGCGATTTTGTTGCCCAGGGTCTCACGCCGGCCCAACTCGCGGAAGCGACGCGCCTCGTCGACGAACGTGCCAATAAATTGAAGGCGGGGTCAGCCCCGGCCGCTTTGGCCACGACGCCGGCAGCT
>JBEHXD010000130.1:0-11134 GCA_048498875.1 Verrucomicrobiota bacterium | reverse complement strand
TCATGGCTGGTGGTGCCGGCCATCATGTTTCTGGGGCGCGAAGGTTCAGTCATGGGGACGACCTGGCTTTACGGGGGCGACCAGGCCGGAATCAACAGTCTGGCGGCTTATCGTGCCTTGAAGCCAGGCGAGAGTCCCCTGCCGATATTGTACCGGTCCACGCATGACTTCACTCCCCATGGCCTTCAGCGAAAAATGCTGGTCCGCGCCTGGAAGCCGGAGGTGAGGTTTCAACTCAGAAATCCCGACCAGATCCCATGGCATTTTGTCGTCCGCAGCGGATCGGAGGAAAGTGACGGCATGCTGGACCCGGGCAAAGAAGTGGAAGTGAAGGTGAACGTCAGCGACCGGTATGTCACCGAGATCGAAATGGATTTCCAAATCAACGAGGCTGATCGCCGTCCGGAGGTATTTCCCAGCGCGATTCTGATCCGTCGTTGATGGCGGAGACGACGTTGGCCTGCAGATCACTCCTTTTGATTCAGCGGGTGTTCAATTGCCTGCGACCATTCCCGCAGATTCCCGTTCAACGCCTTGTCCAACTCGGATTGATTCAAGCGATAGATCAAAATGGAATAGCCCACCATGGCATCCGGCTGGCGTGCGCGCAAATAGTGGCACAGCCGGGCAAACCGGAGTTGATCATAGAGTTTCCAGGCGGTGTACCATTCGGCCGCGGAAATCCCCTGAAGCAATTCCGGGTGGGATTTTGGTTCCTGCTGCACGAGGCGAAAGCTGGTTTCGTTCAAACGCATTTGCTGGTACTGCCGCTCGTTTTCGATGGTCCAGGGTCCGCGATAAGAAGAGTACACATGTTGGAGCATGGAGGCGCTGATGGCATAGATCCCCGGTTCGCATTGGAACCACGGCAACGACCGGTCGAAATCCGGAATCATCAAAATGCGTGTCGCGCGAATCCCGTAGTAGTCAGGTTCGCCCGTCCCAAAATAGGAGAGATAAAGCGGCTCATTGGGCTGCCGGTTTGTGTCCAGCCATTGCTTCAAGCCGGGCAAATCCTGACCCCAGTCGAGCGAGCTGTCGACCAGGTGTTTGTAGCCTTCCCTGGGGCCGCCGAAAAGCGGGCTGAAATAGGCCAGGAAGTCGGGATAAATTGAGGCGGTGCTTTTTGCGTGAGTGCCCAGAAGGCCGATGATTCCACAGGCCACGGCGATTCCGGTACCGCGCGATTTTTGCCATGCGCGGGTTGCCGCCCAGCCCAGGGCTCCGCAAAAAATATAAATGACGGGATAGGTGGGGAGCAAATGCCGGTGCCCGATATTCAGATGACTGGTCAGTGACACCAGCCAGTAGATGACAAACAAAACCAGGAGCGGCGCGGCGAGAAGCAGCCCCGCCGTTATCTCAGCCAGTTTTTTCTGGCGAAGGCGCACCCCCAGAAAAACCGCGCTCGCGATCAGGGCGACAAGAAGCGAGGGCGGAGTTTTGTAGAGAAAGGCCTTGGGAAAAAACTCCACCCATCCGTAGATGCTGTAGTCTCCATCAAGAAAAGCGCCGCGCGCTTCGGCATGTTTGAGTACGAAGGCGAGTCCGTAGAGATAGCCTTCGGGCAGAAGCTGGTGATCGCGACAAAACTCGATGGCGTGAGCCTTGAATCCTCCGAACGATAACATTTGCTCCCAAGGGAAAGTAAAGGCTCCGGCGGGCAGGTCGGGATTAAACGCGGTGAATCGAAAGCCGAAAAAGGCCCAGACGATCGTCACGACGGCAACGAGGTGCACGGCGAGCGATATCCCCACAAAGCGCGCCCGTTCGCGAAAGGGCGCGAAATTGGTTTCCGTTTTGTTCGAGAGGTTTGGCCGGAGCAATCGGATCAGCGCAAGGATTCCGAACATCGGAATAAGCAGGAGGGCACTGTACTTGGCGACGGCGGCCAGCCCGAGAGCCAGCGGACTCAGGACCCACGATAATTTCGTGCGATGAACGAGGTGATGCCAGTAAGCCGACAGCGTCAGCAGGAAGAACAAGGTCATGCACATGTCCGAGGTCGCGAGACCGCTGTGCGCGAGCATCGTGGGGCACAGCACACACAGGAGACCCGACACCAGGGCGCCGGCCGCGCCCCACAGACGAAACGACCAGACCAGGACCACCAGCACCGTGGCCGCGCCGAACACGGCGTTCATGGCGCGGGCGCTCGCGAGCATCCAGGCCAGGTCATTGCCGCTCTGGTAAAAAAAACGATAACCCATCAGCCACACGTCGGATTTTTTCCAGGCGTCCCCGGCCTGTTTCGGATAGGCGACGCCGCGCACGATCATGGGCAAGGTCTGCCAGCGCTGCGGCAGCACGCCGTTTTCGGGATGCATGCGATAGTCATCCCAGTGGTTGAAGTTGTAACCCCCGGTCAGGTGGGCGATTTCATCCCCGGTGGTGGATTTTTCCTGCAGCGCACGAACCGCGATGAACCCATGGCCCACGGCCAGCAGAATTCCGATGACGATCAACGCGATTGTGCCGGGGTGTGAACGAAGGAGACGCAAGCGGAATTCGGGAGGGTTGTTTGATAACCAGTATGGACACGTTCCTGCGGGGTGTTCAATCTCAGCCTGACAATACGAATGAACGCCTCGGAATACGCCAATATGGAGCAGATGGAGGCGGCTCACTGGTATTATGCTGGCAAGCGGGAATTCGTGCGGGAATGGCTGGCGCGGGTCGCTTCACTGGAAAAGGAGCACCTGCTCCTGGATTGTGGCGCCGGAACGGGCCGCTTCGCGTTGGAAATGCAGGCGCATTGCCGCGTTCTCGTCCTCGATGATCACGAGGAGGCTTTGAATTACCTGCGGCAGCGATTCAAAGCGGAGCAGATTTTGAGTCTGGCGGGTGACCGGGTTCCCCTGCCGGACGAATCGTTGGAATGCGTGACCGCACTCGATGTCCTCGAGCACACCCCCGATGACGCCGCGGTGGTGGAGGGCTTTCACCGGTTGCTCAAGCCATCCGGCGTCGCGCTGGTGACCGTCCCGGCCAGCATGGCCTTGTGGAGCGATTGGGATACCTCGCTGCATCATTTCCGCCGCTATTCACGCCCCCAGCTCAAGGCGCTTTTTCCACCTGATAAATGGGAATTGCTCCACGCCAACTACACGAATGTTGCGGTCTATCCGGCGGTGTGGCTGGTGCGAAAATGGCGGAAGTGGTTTCCGAAACCGCAGGCCGCGCGGACGGAGGACCGGTTGCCTCCGGCCGGAATCAACGCCGTGCTGCGCTGGCTGTTCGTGCAGCCGGCGCTCTGGCGGATTCCCTTTCCCTTCGGGGTGAGCCTGCTGCTTGTGGCGCGAAAGAAACCGGTGGCGACTGCGGCGCCCCAGGCGGTTGCCAGCCTGGGCGGCGGCAAACCCGCGCCAATGAGTAAAACGGCGTGAATTCCACCGGAGGCTCGTGGCGATATCCTGCGGGGATGATTCTCGGTTGCCTGGCCGTGTATGGCCTCTGCTGGCGTCTTCCCCAGGTGATGGCGTTTGCCGGTGTCAGCAACGAGGGTGTCTGGTTTTTGGATACCTATGCCATCCTGGCGGCGCTGGACGCCAAGCGCCAGGGGCTGGATCCCTATGTTTATAATCCGCTGAATTATTTTGGCGGTACGCATGTGTACTCCGATTGGTGGTTTGCGCTCGTCCCGCTGCCGTTGACGCGGGCCGATTCGCTTTGGTTGGGCGGGTTGGTGATTGCGGCGGCCCTCGTGGCGGCGTGGAGCGTACTGAAGCCGCGTAACTGGCGCGAGGTTGCCTGGTCGCTGGCCGTGCTTTGTTCGGCTCCAGTCATCCTCGGGTTGAACCGGGCCAATATGGATTTCCTGTTTTTTGCGATTTTATCCGGCTGCGTTCCCGCGATGCTGAGCCGCGTACAATGGCGGCGCGTGACGGTCGCGCCCGTATTGGTGGCGTTTGCCACCGGACTGAAATATTACCCGGCGGTGGCGGGGTTGATTGTCCTGGCGGCGCGCGGAATAAGGGAACGGCTGGTGGCGGTGGGAGTCATGGCCGGCTTGCTGGTCTGCGTGGGAATATCGGTCGCACCCAGCCTGTCACACTACACGTCCGACCAGCTGCCCGGCGGCCTTTATACCTTCGGGTCACTGGTCTCCCTGCGCGCCGCGGGCCTGTCGAATACCGCCGCGGTGGGTTGCACCGTTTTGTTGCTCGCAGGTGCGGGGGGCTGGATTGCGCTGGCGATTTTACGGCGCTCGTGGAAAACACGGGTGGAACAGCCGCGCGACTATTATTTTTTCATCCTGGGCGCGGTGCTGCTCACCGGTTCGTTTGTCGCCACGGTGAACTACGGCTACCGCTGGCTCTACGCGGTTTGGATGATTCCCTTTCTCTGCCGCGCAAATGCCGCGGAGGAAAACGGGGCGGTGAATCGCCTGCTCTTTCTGACGAGATTACTGCTGGCGGTCGCCTTGTGGAGCGATGTCTGCGTGGCCATGATTTTGAACCAGACAGTTCATTCACTGGCGGTGGCCAATCGCTGGATCGGGCTTTTTTCGGCCCTGCAGCAACCCGTGATCTGGGGGCTTTTCGTCTGCCTGAGCGGATGGCTGGTTCATTTTGTGGGTGTCCAGCTGACCCTTTTTTCCGCCGGAAACGGACGACCGGTCGCCGCGACCGGCAGTTGATGGTTTCAGTCGACGAACTGCGCTTCGGCGAGGGTTTTTCCCGCGGCGTTTTTTATGAGAATCAAGGTTTCCTTGCGATTCGGCACATCAGGATCGGGCAGGTCGAGATCGAGCCGCGCCAGGGGAGGAAGTGGATTTAACCAGCCGCGATCGGAATCGGCGGCGGCCGCCTGGCCCTCCAAGGTTATTGGCGTGTAATGCAGGGGACCGTCGGCAGTGGACCAGGAATGCAAAAGCGCCGGTGGGTCCGTCCGCGTGACGAGTTCGAAGCGGGCGATTTTCTCTCCGGCCGGAATCGCGACGACGAGTTCGAGTTTGTGCGAAGGCAGGCCGGCGGAGGGCGATTGCAGGCGCAGGAATTCCGCTGTTCCAATCGGGACGATCCGCCGCCCCCGACGGATCCAAAACTCGAATTCGCCCACGCGAAAGGCCTTGGAAAAATTCTGATCGAGAAAATCGTGGAGGAGGCTGGAGACATTGAAGTGACTGTCGGCGAGAAAAGCCAGCATGCCCTGGTGCACAATCACCACGGGACGGGCATCGCGGGCCAGCGCATCGGCGATTTCCTGTTGTTGCCGGGGATTTAACAGGCTGAACCAATGGGTGGTATTATTGAAGGTCGGGGTGGGCAGCTGGCTCCACTGGTTGAAACTGAACATGCCGGGGAGGGAGAAAAGCATGTCGCCGTGCGCCGCGGCATTGAGCGAAAGCATGCGCAACACCGGCGCAAAATCTCCCGGGGGGCGTACATTTTCCGCCCCGGGCAATTCCAGGGGCTGGCTTTCCTGGTAGCGATGCCACCCCAGCAGACTCAATTGCGCGACACTCACCGCCACCAAAACCCCACAGGTTGCGGGAATGATCCGCGGCAGGAGCGCAGACTTGCGGGCGGCCAGCCACAACAGAGCGTCGTGCAGTCCGAGCATGATGAGTGGAACGGCAAGAAACGTACCCCAGGCAATCTGGCTGCCGGCCACGGGGTAGGCGTGCAGAAATTGCAGCACCAACAGCAGCCCAATCCACGGAGCGGTCGGATTTTGTTGCGGATTTTTTCCCGGGGCCAGCGTCACGACGAACGACCACGCCAATGGGACAACATAAGACATGATCGAACTGTGCAGCGAAAACGGAAACCACCCGCATGCGGCCAGGCCAAGCGAGAGCGCAACAGCAACGCGCAGTCCGACCAGAACTCGGGTGAGTGATATTCCCGGAAAAAATTGCCAGGCGAGTGCGAGTGCCAGTGAGAACGCCGCCACCCCGGGCGAAGCGGGTTTCCAATCGGGCGGGTAATGGTAAACCACCGGTTGTCGCAGTGGGCTGAGCACCACGCCAGTCAGCATCTCGGTCAGCGAGGTGCCCCGCCAGCAGACGCAACCGACGGTCAGGATTCCCAGCACCAGCGCGGCGGCCAGCCCGTAGCCGGCAAATTTCCATTGGGCGACTTCACGCCGCTCACGCCAGCCGGCAATGAGCGTCGTGATGCTGGCGACAGCAGAGAAAGCGGCAAACTGCTTCGCCCACGGTTTGTCCAATTCCGCCGTCATCAGCGCAAACGGCAGAAGCGCGAGGGCAACTGCCGACAGCATCGCACCGGCGCGCGCGTGAGCGGGGGAGCTTAGGTGCAAAACGAACCATATGCCTGCGGCCAGAAGAAAAAATACCCCGACGTTGATTTTGGTCAGTACGAGGGCGGCCCCGGCCAATCCCGCGACAATGGCGAGTCCCGCGATGGCCCGGCGTTCAATGAGGATCGTTCCGCCCCACGCGGCCAGTGCAACGATTGCCGTGATGAGCCCGCCGGGATGAATCGGCTCGCTGACCATCAACTCCAGATAAACGAAAGTCAGCAAAAGCGTCGCGCCCGCCAGCAGCCACGCCTTCGTTGCCCGCCACACCAGGTCTGCGCAAGCCGCCGACGCAATCAGCCAGCATCCCAGCGTGATGATGCGCGCCGCCGTGTTGGTGAAGTCGTAATGGAAAAGACGGTGTCCGAGATCGTGGAGGAAATAAAAAAACGGCCCGTATTGGCTGAAGATCCGGGAGTAGAGCCCGCCATGCTCGGAATAATTTTTCAGCGTGATGAGGACGTAGCCCTCATCGTCGTGCGCCATCAACGTGGTGAAAAGCAGCCAGTATCCCGGCGCCGCCAGAACCAGTGCCAGGATCGCGAGCGCGAAACTGCCGGTGCGTTTAACCAAGGCCGGTCTTGCGTTTGATCACGTAGGGAGGCCGCTGCTTGACCTCGTCGTAAACGCGCGCGAGGTATTCACCGAGTACGCCGATGCCGATAAGCTGCACTCCGCCGAGGAAAAGCACCAGCGTCACGAGGGTGGTGAAACCGATCTGCGCAATTTCTATTCCGAGCAGCCGCCGGATGATGAAGAAGCATCCCAGGATAAATCCGAGGCCGCTGACCATTCCGCCCACATAGGTCAGCATTCTCAGGGGAAGATAGGAGAAACTAAAAACCCCATCCAGCGCGTAACGCAGCAGTTTTCCCAGGGTTTGCTGGGGTTCGCCGGCGGCGCGCTCTTTTCGATCGTACAGCACTTCGCCGGTGGTAAAGCCCACCCAGCATCTTAGCCCTGGGAAGAAACGGTTTCGTTCGGGCAGGCGGTTGATGGCATCCACGGCCGCCCGATTCATCAGACCAAAGGTGCCGCTGTTTGATTCGATCGGAAAATCGGCGACGTGGCTGAACAGCCGGTGAAAAATATCCATGCCGAGACGGCGGGTGCCCGTTTCCTGCCGCGAACGCCGCACGGCCATCACAATTTCGGCGCCTTCCCTCCAGCGCGCCACCAGTTCCGGGATCAGTTCCGGAGGATCCTGCAGATCGGCATCCATGGTGATGATGGCGTCGCCCGAAGCATTGGCCAGCCCGGCGGCGATGGCCGCCTGAAACCCGAAATTGCGACTGAATTCGATCAAGGTGAAACGGGGATCACGGGCGGCACTGGCGCGGATGATCTCGACCGAACGGTCGCGACTCCCGTCGTTCACAAAAAGGGTGCTCCACTTCATCTGCGGCTGGCTGTCGAACACCGCAGCGAGGCGCTGGAGCAATTCCGGGAGTACCGCTTCCTCGTTAAAAATGGGGATGACTACGGTGATGCCAGGGGAGTGCACTTGTTGAGGGGATCAAAGTTGTGTCGCGGTGATCACGCAATGCGATTCCTAAGGCACCTTTGGCGCCGGCTCCGGCTGGCTCCGGGTGAACAGGGTCCAGAACGGCAATCGCGTCGAGTGGTTGAATTCCATCAACAACGGTTTTGAAAAGGGCACTTCCACCGCGGAGGGGTAGACGAATCCCTCAATGTCAGGGGGAAGGTAGCGCCGGAAATCCACTTGTCTTATTCCAAAGTCGGCCAGAAAGCGCGTCTGCACGCCGTCTTCGCTGTGCCACAACTGACCGTCGGCATAGAAGGTAATGAGCGGATTGCGGGGAAACCAGAGGCGATGGGGATGGGTGGCCATCATTTTTTCTGCGGCCTCGAAGTGGCCGGTGAATGGATGCCTGGGTAGAGAGAGTATATCTCCACGGCGCAAAACGAGACAGAACAAGGTGACGGCCAGAATCCCGCAGGCCTGGGTTTTTGCGCTCATTTTATCCGCGGCCAGCCAGATGAGAAGGCAACCCGGAAGCAAATAATCCCAGGAGTGAAAGAGGTTGGTATCGCCCCCGATCTTTAAATAGGCCGCCAAGCCGACTGGCAGCATCGCGATATAGGCAAAAATCATCATCAAAAAGAACCGCGATTCCCCGGTTTCCGCCTTTGGCCAGTGGCGGGTAAAGCGCAAACCGGTGAGCGCCAAAGACGGCACTACGATCTGGGCCAGCAATGACCAGGGGCGCATGGCAATCCGGTCGGCAATGTCTCCCACCCATGGCAGACGTCCGGGCACAACCACCAGATTGAGCCAAAGATGATCCCAGCCGAAATACCACACGACCAGGCTGAGACTAAGCACGCCGAAACCCGCCAGCCAGAAGAGGTATTTGGATGCGGCTAAACGGTCAGTGGTGAGGAACAAATAGACCAGTTGCGCGGCCACGAGGAACACCTCGATTTGTTTTGACCAAAGTGCGACAACGCTGGCGCCCGCGGCGCAGGCCAGATCGAAGCGGCTGGGGACCGCATACCTCGTCAGAAACCAGCAGGAAAAAAGTCCAAACGCGATGGCGGTATGGTCGGCGACCTGCAGTACGAGGTTGGGCCGGGGAATGAGCAACACGGCCAGAGCCAGAGCCAGCCATCGCACGGGCAAACCACGATCATGCAATTCCCGGGATTGAAAAAATATCCACGCCAGGGGTCCAATCAGGACGAGAAAGTTGATCAGGCATGCCACCTGCAGGGCGCCGGGCGCGGAAGAGGCGAAGGCGGCCGGAAGATTGATGAGAATTCCGCCCGGTCCGTAGATCCAGGTCGAAAGCGGTCCTTCTCCGATCAAAGGATAGGGATTGATGCCGTGTCGCAGGGCAAAGGCCGGGGCCAGACGCGCTTCATTCCAGGAATAAATGGGAAATTCACACCAAGCCCGCCACAGGCAAAGCAACGCCGCGACAGACGCGAGCAGCAAGGCGCCACAGATCGTATATTTTAAAAAGGACGGCGGGCGGATCATGAGTCCACAGTGATCGGCTGGTTCCGGCGTTCGGAGCGAATGAGAAACAGGGTGACTGAAAACACCGCCGCCAGGAAAACCACCACAAGGTATCCGTGGTCGATCATCACGTCACCGAGAAAAACCCAGCGACTTTTTATTTTCGCGTAAAAATTCATCTGGGCCGACTGGGTATAGTCGGCGACAACCTCGAAAATCGAACGATTGGGGGAAAGCCAGCGCTCAAAGGCGAAGGCTTCCACGGCCAGCTGAAGGCCGATGCCCAGGACAAAATCGATCGTGGCGGCGGCGATCAGGATCCGGCGGCCTGCGAGCGATAGTTGCCGCCATTGGGCGGCGAGGAAGGCCAGGCCCGCGATGATGAGTGGCTGAAGACAGATGTGCGCCAGGCCCCAGAAATCGCGGGCACCGTGAACCGCTATCCCGAGCAGGGCATTGCAAATAATGAAACCGAGCCAGAAGTTGCGGCGGATTGCCGGCAGGTTCCGGGCTTGTTTACAGAGCCTGAAAAGGATGGCCATCCATGCGACACTGCCGAAGGCGAAAAAGAAATTCACCTGATAAAGCTGGAAGAACCAATCGCGCAGCCGGCCAACCGGACTGCGCTGCTCAAGGAGGGGCGAATCGATTTGGCGAAGAAAGTGGGGCACGAGAGTATCCCGGATGTTGAGCATGACCGAATGAAACTGGGTTGCCGCGTCAGGCGCCTTGTCGGTCACGCTGGTATTCGTCATCAAGGTTCCGTGCAGACCATAAACGGAGAAACACCAGCCAAACCATGTGGCCAGTACCAATGAACCTGCGAGCACGGCGAGCATGGTCGCCCGCCACCATGCCGGATCACGGCGGCGGTGCCAGCCGAGTGCGAACCAACCTGCACCCAATATCACCGCGTAGGGTCCGGCGGAATAGTGGGTGAGCAATCCGGCTGCCAGGTTGATGGCAAACAACACTGCGTGTGTGAGGGAGCCATTTTGATCGAACGAGCGAAGAAAAAAATACAGGGCGGCGAGAGTGAAAAACGCCGCCGGCAACTTGGTCCAGGTGTAGGTCACGTTTTGCGCAAACATGGGATTGGCCATGAATAACAGAGCCAGGATGGGAATGGCCACGCGTCCTCCGAAACGATGGGCGAGCAGCCCTGCCGGCAAAAACGCCAGGCTGGCGGACAGATTGCTGAAAATCTGGTAGTGGAGAAAATTTCTCTGGGTGAGGTGGATGAAAACCCCATTAATGATATTCGCGAGCGGCGGGCGCGATGTCAGGGCGTCGAATCCATTGAACAGGATATCCCTTGGTCCGCGATCGAGGAAGAACCACGACCGTTGCATATGCCCCCACCAGTCGGCCACCCAGCCACCTCCCGTATAACTCAATATCAGCGCAAGCAAACCGGCGGACCATGCGCAGATCAGGATCTGCGTGGTCAGAAGCGTTCGTGCCGCTGCGTCCTCCAGGGTCGCGGCAATCGAACGCCAGCCCCGCGCCAGACCGAATACGGCAATAAGGGGAAGGAGCCAAAGCCAGTCCAGGGACAAGGTCCCGCTGTAAACGGTCCATCCGGCAAAAAACACCAGCAGTAGTGACAGGGTTGCCCCCACCACGATCTTTTCGATGGGCTCCAACGGAAGGCGTTTCGCGACCGGCCAGGCCAGGCCGAAAGTGATTCCCCAAAACAGCAGCAGACTGCATCCGAGATCGAAGATCATGGTGCTGGTTCACCCGGTTGTCCGAGGGGTCCCTGCTCCGCCAGACCCGGTGAATACAGGTCGTAGGCGAGGTAGGAGTCGGTGATTTTGACGGGGGGCGTGCTTTCCAATTTGATGAAAAAAGGATGCTGCAAAAGTTGTTGGGAATTGAATC
>JBEHXD010000129.1:0-11250 GCA_048498875.1 Verrucomicrobiota bacterium | reverse complement strand
AACACGGGCGATGATCGCCGCCGCACACACGACATGAACACAGCGAACTGCATTCCCGATTTGTTCATGAAACGCATGGAAGCCCGTGGCAGCTGGACGCTCTTCCGGGCCAACGAAACGCCCGACCTGCATCACCTCTACGGTCGCAAGTTTGAAGAGGCATATCTCCGTTACGAGAAGCTTGCTGAAGAAGGTAAAATCCAAGGTAACAAGATCGAAGCGCTCGAGCTTTGGAAGAAAATGCTCTCGATGCTCTTTGAGACCGGTCATCCGTGGATCACCTTCAAGGATCCGTGCAATATCCGTTCTCCCCAGGATCATACGGGCGTCATCCATTCGTCCAATCTCTGCACGGAGATCACGCTCAACACCTCGAATGACGAAACCGCCGTCTGCAATCTCGGCTCGGTCATCCTCGACTCGCACCTGAAACCTGACGGTTCACTGGATCTCGAGAAATTGCGCGATACCGTTCGCGTTGCCGTTCGCGCACTCGACAACGTCATCGACATTAACTTCTACCCGACGGTTGCCGCCAAAACCTCGAACAGCCGCCACCGTCCGATCGGTCTCGGCGTGATGGGTCTGGCCAATGCCCTCTACATGAAGGGCGTCGCTTTTGCCTCACCGGAGGCGGTTGAGTTCAACGACGAGTTCATGGAAGCCATCGCGCATTGTGCCTATGAAGCCTCCTCGGATCTCGCCGCCGAACGCGGCACCTATTCGAGCTACAAGGGCTCGAAGTGGGATCGCGGCCTCCTCCCGCAGGATACCGTCGACCTGTTGGAACAGGAACGTGGCGTACCGATTCAAGTGCCACGCGGCGGGCGCCTCGACTGGGCTCCCCTGCGCACCAAAATCGCCAAGCAGGGCATGCGCAATTCCAACGTGCTCGCGATCGCACCCACCGCAACGATCTCGAACATCACCAATACGTCGCCTTGCATTGAGCCGACGTACAAGAATCTCTACGTCAAATCCAACCTCTCCGGCGAATTCGTGGTCCTGAATCCTTTCCTCGTGAAGGATCTCAAGGCTCGCGGCCTGTGGAATCAGGAAATGATTGACTCCCTGAAGTATTTCGACGGCGAACTGAAGGACATCGAAGCCATTCCCCAAGACCTCAAGGACCGTTATCTCACCGCCTTTGACGTCAACTTCAAGTGGGTGATCGATGCTGCCGCCCGCCGCCAGAAGTGGATTGACCAGTCGCAAAGCGTGAATCTGTGGCTCAAGGCGCCCGACCTGAAGGTGCTCAGCCACATGTATCGCTCCGCCTGGCATTCCGGCCTCAAGACGACCTACTATCTCCGCACCCTCGGTGCTTCCGGCATCGAAAAAGCCACCGTGTCGGCCAAGAAGGAAGTCCGTGGCGCGGCCGGTGAAACCAAGGATGCAGGATCTGCCCGCACGGTTTCGACCACACCGGTTCACTCCACACCTCCGGTCAGTAGCGACCTCACGACCGCTCCTTTTGCCTCGACTACCGCTCCCACCCCGGGCGTGACCCCGAAGAAAGTCTATACGGCAGAAGAAAAGCGCGTCTGCTCGATTGAAGCCATGCGCAACGGCGAAGAATGCGAAGCCTGCCAGTGATTTTCTTCCGATCGCCACGGATTGTTTTGAAGGGATAAGGCAATCCGTGGTGATTAAGCTCTTTTTTAGTTAGTCCCCCCAGCACAGTCAAACCGCCACCGACGGGCCAGCCTCCCTGCTGGCAATCAGTAATTGAGCCTCACTTCGATAATTTCGCAGTGCGTCTGGAAGCAGCCCCGCTTCGAGCTGGCCGGCGCGTTCCCTGCTAACTCCCGTCCGTCATCGATCGACGGCCTGATGCTGACAATTCACGGTCCAGTTCCCAGATCACCATTCCTGGCGGAGACGCCGCCGGGGGAGGCATCGACCTCTGAAGTTCATAGCGCCCGGTATTCGAAACCATGGTGATGATCATCCTCATTGGTTTCCTCCTGCTGCTCGGGATTTCCCTGATGGTGCTCGACGCCGCCATCAAACATGCTCCCGAAGGTCGCGAAGACGAACTGGGATTTCATCAGGAGTCACGCAATTGGTCGCCTGAATCCACTCCTGCTGATTCAGGAACAACCCTGTGGGACCAAATGGAAGGAGCTTGTTGCCCACTCGACATGCAGCCTGAATTCCGGCCCGTGGCCACGGCTCCGTTTGACCGTCGCACTCCGTAGCCGGAGCTGGCGGGAAACCCGTGGTTACTTTCCTGGCGGCAAAGCCTCGATCGAATAAACCCGGAACATCGCAGTAATCATCCCAGGATTTGCCCGATCCGCTGATAAGACGCATTGTTCGATACCCAGGTAAGGCGCGCGCGCCGCGAGCTGCGTGTAGAAATCGAGCAATCCCCTGGGATCCGCCCGCCGGATCGTCACCTGAATATTGTTCAAGGCGAATTGGTCTGATTGCTGGGTTTTTCCCGCTACAATTTCCGGGTTAAGCCCGGAAGTCATGCGACTCAGTTCTGAAAACGCCTGTGATGCATTGAGCATCTTCGCCGGTTCCAGGGTTCGACCCGCCGCCGCGGCCCGGGTCTCGATCTCGGAACGCCGGGCCAGCCACAACTGCTGGGTTTCGTTTTCGATCCGGTATTCTGATATCTCGTGTTTCAACAACCCAAGGCGACCAAGTGCCGCGGGAGCCCACCAGCCAAAGCCAATGAGGGCAAAGATGAGGATGAGAATGCGTTCCCGCAACGAACGGGCTTGATAGAATTTTTTCATGCACCGCCTCCGGCTTGGAACCAACCCGGCTTGAAGGTAACGTCGTAATGGAAAATGGTCATCCGATCGCGACTGTTCTTCTCCAGCACTTCCACCTTCTCCACTCCCTTAATTTTTCTGATCTCGTTCTCAAAAGACGACGTGTCGTCCGCGCTGTTGGCCTGGCCGCGAATGTCGAGCTCCCAGGTCCCCTTGGTGGTTACGGTATTGAACTCCAGGCCGGCCGGACGTTTGTCATTCAACACATTGATCATTTCGAAGGGCAGCAACCGTTGGGTCGAAATGTCTTCCAGGCGTTTCGTCATGCTTTGGGCCTGCTCGATTCTTTTAACCAGCGGCGTTTGGGCCGCGATGAAGGATTGGCGATTCGCCAGCCACACCCGCGCTCCCAAAACACCCAATTCCAAGACAACACAGGCCACCAATCCAATAACGACGCCGGCAAAACCACGCCAGAGGAGTGTATCCCGCCGGAGCGTGACCCGGCGCGACTTGAGCACTTCCTTGTCACGAATGTCTGCATGACCAAGTTCCGCCTCGTCAAAGCGTGCCTCCACCCCGCCCGAACCGAGGCGCAGGATCAGTTCCTGTTTTTCGCGTGCGATCTCCACTTGCGGACGGAAGATCTTCACCGCCGCCTCAGCGTTCAGTTCGGCCTTGCGGCGGGCGCTGGCCACCAAGGTATCGCGTCCCACCGCCTCCTGAGTCCGAACCAAAACCGCCGCCGGCAATTCACTTTTCCCATCCCAGGCGACGGCTTCCAATTCATCTCCGTCCTCGCGCAAGGCAATTCCCGCGGCCGGGACACTGTTGGCGCCGAGCCAGACGGAGAAAGTAGGCAACACGGCGGAAGCATCAGCCCAGGCGGCGGTTTCTTCCGGGGAAAAATTCTTGCGATGGGCGGCAAACACCACGGCTTCGCTGCGCGAGACATTCGTCCGGTAGCCATAATAAAGCTGCCCGGCCGGAAACGGGGAAAATCCCTCCAAGGCCAGCTCAACCTGGGCCGACACTTCGCTGTCGGGCGCAAGGGGTACACGACGAATGAAAAATTTCCCGCCAGGTGCGAACACCACGTTGTTTTCGCGGCGGGAGGAGGTTTGGGGAGGTGAGCTTGCCGGCGTCATCTTATTGGGCAGGTCCGTCGATTTCCCGAAGTTCTAGGATGCGGAAGGGATAGTCGATACTTTTGCGCGTGAGTGGCCGGGGATCAACCGGGGTCGGCGGCGGGGCATTGGGATCGGCTGGAGCGGCGTTGGGATCGGTATTCGCCTGCCCTCCGCCTCCCCCGCTTCCGGGTTGAATCACCGCATCGACCGTAAAAACGCGACCACCTTGTTTCACGGTAACTTTGATACGCAGACACTGGACATCCGCCCCCAGACCGGTTTGGGCCGCCGCGGTTCCCAAAGCGCCAGCGGCCTCGGCCACCGAGCGGTAATACTTGTTGCCGCCGGGCTGCTTGGCCGCCGCATTGGTTTCGCGGGCAAAAGAGTCAGCCTGGTTCGCATCGACCCCGAGTCCGACCAGCACGGACGAATTGGCAGAGTTCACATTCACATTGCTAAAATCATACAATGAAGCGTCGCTGCGAAAGCGTCCGCCAAGCTCGGTCCAGTTGCCATTCTCATCAAAAAACAGGTCACGGGCGACGGCGACGGCACGCAGTTCCTCAAAGGAACGGAGTGCGCGCCGCGGAGGTTCATAAGGCAGCGGGGAATTCTCGTAATTTCGGGGATCCGCATCCGCCGATCCGGCGAGATAATCCTTTTTTGTCCACACCAGCAACGCATCGGTCAGGCGCTCCGCTTCCGAAACCGAAGCGCCAATCCCCTCGAGGTAATGTTGCAGCACGGCCTCGTTGACCGTCGGCAGCGACAGTTTTCCGGTCTCATCCTGAAAGTTGACGGAAACGTCGAATCCGGGGGGAGGTTCATAGCTGGCATATTCCAAGGGATGATCCCACCCCTGCTGCGGCGCGTGCAAGCCGCCATCAGCTGCGGAAACGTCCGCGAGAACGGCGAGCGTCACTTCCAATCCGCAATAAGCCTGATCGCGCAACGTGGTGCGATTGGATGCCTTGCTTTCCGCCAAAAGTTCGGTGCCGGCGCGATCGATCAACCGGGTAAGCAAAAACGAAGTGAGCAAAACCACCCCCAATACAAACAGGATCACCGACCCGCGTCGCACCCGGCGGGGGAATCCCAATCCTGGAGGGGAAAAATTTCTGGCCATGGTCAGAATAACGGCAGCGCCCCATTTCGCGCCGGGAGCGCCAGCATTCGCTCAATCGTGACCCCCGCATGGGCAAACGTGAGCTTGATACAATCCGGAACAATCCAGTGCCCTTCCGATGATTTCTTCAGGTTGGTATCGCCCCGCCAGGCTCCCGTGTCGTCGTCACGGTAGAAATACTCCAGCTTGGTGACAAACGGCGAAACCGCGACCACCCGTGGTGGCTCCGTATCGCGATTAATTTCCAGTTTGGACTGCCAATACAACATCAGGCCTTTGTTCGCATCGATGCCCAGCGAGCACTGAACTTCCGGAAGCGGAGGTCCATTCCACGCGAACAGGCGGTCGCCATTCGACAAATCGAATCCCAACAGATCGGCGGCCCCTGACGTGGGCGTACGGATCTCACGGACGGTGAACGGTTCGGTTGCCGAACTCGAACCAATCGGAAGCGTTGCCCGGCGAAACATGGCTTCGAGGTGACGGGTGACGGCATTCACATGCTGTTCGAAAAGCCGTTTTTCGCTGCCATGCCCCCAGATTTCCCCCATGGAAAAAACAAAGGTGAACAACGCCACCAGCAACATCGCCATGATCGAAATGGCGAGCAGCAGCTCGATCAGGGTGAAACCGGCAGGCTTCGTGGAAAATGTCCGGCGGGATTTCATTGCTGGCGCTGCTTGAGCAACCGCTCCTGGCTCTCTGCCCGCAGTTTGTTGCGTTCAGCCGGGTCGGACCATTTGGGTCGCAGAAGAAAGATTTTTTCTTCCCGTGCATGACTGTCACCGTTCCCACTCGTCTCCGGCTCGGATTTGATCGTAACCGCAAAAAGGTCCGCCACCGACGTGCTTTCAATGGTTGCCGACCAGTGGAGATTGGAGTTGTCGGGCAAAGGCAACTGCCCGCCGGCCACCACCTTTTCGCGATCAGGTTCCGAAAGAATGATCGTGCGCAATAGTTTCCACTCCTCCTCGCCCTCCTGCTTGTGCGCGACTGCCTGGTAACCGCCCAGCACGTTCAAATAAGCCACCGAGAGTCCGATCGCCGCCAGCGCAAAAATCGCGAGGCTGATCAGCACCTCGATCAGGGTAAACGCACGGAATCTGTCTCGTGACCAGGTCATTTGTTGGCAGCAGTGACGATGGGCGCGCAGGTCCACTGGTCGACGGTAAGCAACATGCGTTTATCATCCTTGTCCACCAGCTGCGCGCGAAATCCATCGCAAGCGCCATCGGGATAAAATCGGACAAACTTCAGGGGATCGGTCTCGGTCAACACTCCGCCGAGAAGAATCGCACCCTGAACATTGGTGGCAAGCAGCTGCAACTGTTTGCCCGAGTAGGCCACCGTGGATCCCGGGACGCTCTCGCCCACCCATTTCAGCAGATGCTTTTCCGCATCATAGCGAAGAACCACGATCTGGTTGCTGTCCAACGCCAGTTGGCGGGCCGCCGTCACCGCCTGCCAGAAAGCATCGTCTGCTCTTGGATCATTCGCACGAAAGAGGTCCGCGGACCTGGCCATGAACACCGTCGCGACAACCCCCAGCAAGGCGACCATGACCAACACTTCGACCAAGGTAAATGCAGCGCGGCGTTGCACGCGAAGGAAAATGTTCTGCAACTCCGGCGGCTTGGCAGGTGGCAATCTCACCAATTGCCGATGTCGTCAGCCGTACCCTCGGCCTTGTCCCGACCTTTTGAATAAAGATCGTAGCTGCCTTTGTTATGTGTGCCGGGAAAACGGTACTGATAAGGCTCGCCCCACGGATCGGGCGCAAGTTTGTCCACATAGGGACCATGCCAGCGATCACCCGCATTTCCTGGCGCCGAAACGAGCGCGTTCAAGCCTTCTGAAGTGGTGGGATAGTCGCCCATATCCATCCTGTAACGGGTAAAAGGAATCTTGTACGTGTCGACCACGGTGGCCTGGGCAATCTTGACGTTGGCCATGTCCAATGAATCGCCGGCCCTGTTCAAAAGCAATCCGGCCAGGAGACCAATAATGGCCACCACCACGAGAATTTCAACGAGGGTGAATGCGCGAATGGAATTACGTTTCATGACTTAATTTCTTTGGGGATAAGGTTGAGACCCGGCGGAGTTGGAAGGTTGAGGAACCGGTCCTCCGCCGGTGGAAGGCTGGAGTTGAGGACCACTATTATAAGCGGGCTGTGTACCGGGAGAGCCGTTGGCCGGCGCAACCGCCTGGCTGCGCAAGGCGCGGCGGCGGCGGATCTCTTCCTGGATTTGCTGAATTCGCTGTTGGTCGACCGCCGACGGCACGCCCGGAGAGACTTGCCCGGGTTGATTGAGCCCGGGTTGTTGCACCACGCCATTGGGCAAGGGTTGGGAAGTTGGTTGCGCTGGGGGCTGAAACACCTGTACGGCCGGCGCGGCCCGCTTGATCGCGAGCGTCAGGGCCTTGCCTTGATAATCCACCGTGATGCTTTCCTTTGCCGCATCATAGCTCTTCACGGAAAATCCGTTCACCGGGTCATTCAACTCCACCCAGGTGGAGCGGTGCGTGTTGGTATCGTAAATACTGAAAAATTTACTGGCACCCTCTTCCGATACGGAGCGGAACTCCAACGGATCGTTGCCATTGTTTCCCGCCACCGTCCCCGATCTCGCGGATCCAAAAGGCGAATTGGTCACCAATCCGTTCAAATCCACCTTATTCTTTTCAACGGGAGCCGCTGGCGCAGCCCACAGCCGGCTGACCGCTGCAGCTCCAAACAACACGAGAATAAGCGTACGAGTGCCCATGGAAGGAGTATGACGCTTGAGGGTCTTCAAAGGTTCCGCAATGTTTAAGCCTCTCTTCTGACTGGTGTACTTTGGGTAAGGACGAATCGATCAATCAGGCCCGGATAACAGACTCTGCCCAATATTTGCGTCCGTCGACCCCGGGCTGGTCAAAAAACACGAATTTACGTTCCTGAAACATTCGGATCACCCGTTTTTAACCCAACAGACTTGCCCGCCGCTCAGTTCGTCTCATTCCCCGGATTTAATCAGGGCCAAAGCCGCTTCCCGCGCGTTTTTGACGATGGCGGGGTCTCCGAAGATGTGTGCACCCACAATCGCACCCTCGAGCAACATATGGACCTGAACCGCCACCCTGTCCGGCGATGCGACAGTCATTTCCTTCAACAGCGCGGCAATCCGGTCGCGCGCGGCTTGTTTTTGTCTGATCACGGCTTGGTGAACGGGAGACTTTGGGTCGGGATATTCCCCCACGGCGCGAATAAAAGCGCAGCCATTGAAATCCTTGCTGCCAAACCACTGTTCGTGCCAGTCGAACAGCGCCAGAAATCGCTTTCTTGGTGAAGGGCCGGCCGCCTCGAGCGCGGCCCCGATCGCAGCGCTGATCTTGCGCCCGCGCCTCTCCAGCGCGGCAATGATCAGCTCCTCCTTCGAGGAGAAATGGTGATAAAGAGTCATCTTGGCCAGACCTGCGGCGGCCAGAATCGTGTCGATGCCGACCGCATGATAACCATCGCGATAAAAAAGGTCCGCAGCGGTATCGAGCAGGAGATCCCGCTTGGGAGTGCTTTCGGTTGATTTGTCGGAGACGGCAGGCATGGAGACAAACTAGCGCCGGCCGGTTGATTTTCAAGAATTATACCGATCTGTCTAATTCGTGCTTGCCTCAATTAGACTGATCTGTATAACTCGTTTCACCATGAAAACCGCCATCGTAATTATGAGTGATCCGCAAACCGGCTCCGACGAAGCCACCTCGCGCGTATTGAACGCCCTCGGTTATGCCGATGAGGCAAAGCGAAATGGCGACGACCTCGCCATCGTTTTTGCCGGGACCGGCACGCGCTGGCCGGAACAGCTGGCCAAGGTCTCGCACCCTGCGCATTCGCGCTACAACGCCATTCGGGAACATGTGCGCGGCGCCTCGCGGGGTTGCGCCGTACGCAATGGCGCGGCGGATAATCTCCAGGCCGCGGGGGTGCCCCTGCTCACCGACAACGCCCTGGCCGGCACTCCCGGAGTGGTCAGCTTTCGCAACCTCTACGCCGAAGGCTGGAACGTAAGCATCTTCTAACCTCCTGACTTTCCTCCCGTGAGAAACGAATTTCTTCGTACGCTGGCCACGCCTTCAGTCCAGGCTGAACAAGTGCGCTCCTACGGTCGCAGCCGCGTCCCCGCTTCCGGCAGCGTGACCGAGCGACTCGGCTCCGAGGAACAGTCTTTTATCGCCGATCGCGACAGTTTTTATCTCTCGAGTATCAACGAAGAGGGCTGGCCTTACATCCAGCATCGCGGCGGGCCGAAGGGATTTGTCCGTGTCGTCAACGATCACCAGCTCGCTTTCGGCGACTACAACGGCAACCGCCAGCTCCTCAGCGCCGGCAACATCCGCTCCAATCAGCGGGTGGCATTGTTTTTCATGAACTACCCTGCCCGGGAACGCCTGAAAATCATCGGACACGCCAAGGTTCTCATGCCCAGCGAAGCCCAGCCATGGATTCAGGCGCTTGCGGTTCCTCCGGGAGCGAAAATCGAGCGTGTCTTCGTCGTCGAGGCGGTCGGTTTCGATTGGAATTGTCCCAAATACATCACGCCGCGTTTCACTGCGGACGAAGTGGAGGAGGCCGTCGCCCCTCTGCATAAACGAATCGCCGAACTCGAGGCGCGGCTCAACGTCAGTTAAATTTCCCCGTATTTAACCTTCATGAAAATCGCCATTCTCGGAGCCACCGGCCAGGTGGGCTCCCAACTTACCACCGAGGCTCTCGCCCGCGGACATCAGGTCACTGGCTTCGCGCGCAATCCCACCGGGTTGCCCGACCACGCGCGCCTGAAATCGGGAAAAATTGACTTGGCCGATCATCCCGGCCTCACCCGGGCCCTCGCGGGACACGAGGCCGTGATCAGTGCCGTGAAATTCGTTGCTTTCGACGGACGGGCATTGATCGACGATATCAAAGCCGCCCGGGTGCCGCGCTTGTTGGTGGTTGGCGGAGCCGGCAGCCTCGAGGTCGCACCGGGAAAGCGGCTGGTCGATCAACCGGCGTTTCCCGCCGAGTACAAACCTGAGGCTCTGGCCGGGGGGGATTTTCTGGAATTGTTGCGCCGTGAAACCCGGCTCGATTGGACCTTTCTCTCGCCTTCCGCCTATCTGCATCCCGGGCCTCGCACGGGAAAATTTCGACTCGGGCGCGACGCGTTGCTGGCCGAACCGAACGGCGAGAGCCACATCTCGATCGCCGATTACGCCACGGCTTTTCTCGATGAAGTGGAACGCCCGCAACATCCGCGCCAGCGGTTTACCGTCGGATACTAGAGCGTTTTGAATGATTGTGTAACCGGACCACTCGACTGTAGCCGGGGGCGCTGACCCGGGCTTTTGATTTCTCTCTCGGACCGGGGTCAGCGCCCCCGGCTACAGTTTTTTGAAAACGCCCCAGGGTGGTCACCAGGACGCGAGGGTCGCCTGCCATCCGGCGTTGGTGACACAAAGGGCGTTTTCAACCTGGACCCGCAATCGGGGTTGGCTTGCGGGAATAATCCTGCATTTTCCGACACGGCTGCGGCCAGCCTGTGCCTTTACCCCACCTTTCCTTTCCCCACTCCGTGCAAATTCTGTCGCGGTTAGCCGTGGCGCTCGCTGCGGGATTTTATCTTCCCTCCTGCAAACCCCGCCAGGCTCCACCCACACCCACCACGAGTCAGCCGGCTGCGCCCGCGCCGCCGCCGGAAATTGCCGAGGATGATCCTCCCACGACAAAATTCGCGGGAATCAGCGAAGCTCGCATAGAAAAGGGTTATGCCACCGTCGCGTTCGGGAATGGACAAAGAAAAATGTTTCCCTTCAGCGGCCTGAACGAGCCGGAGCGTGAATGGCTGACCCGTTTTGCGGAAAAGCATCCCCTCGCCCACGGCAAATCCACCGTCGTCGAGGTTCACGAACCGGCCAAAAAGACGATTGTCCGTCAAACCAGGGAAGGATCGCTCGAAGTCGTTCAACTTTGCCCACCTTCCATTTTGCGGGATCAAATCGGCGGAACCTGCGCACTCTACGCCACGGTTCACTATCTCGATATCGCCGGATATCCTGTCGACAACGCGACGATCTACAAGGTCATCGACAAATCCCCGCCGGATAATCCGTGGCAGGATCCCCAATACGCGGTGCGGCTGGACCGGCTTCTAACGGAAATGATTCCCACTCCCACGTTGCATTCCGCCCAAAGCGCGACGATCGAGCAAGTGTGTCTCGCCGCCAACGCCTCGCCCGAATGCGC
>JBEHXD010000128.1:0-11298 GCA_048498875.1 Verrucomicrobiota bacterium | reverse complement strand
TTCGGCAGCAATATCCGTAAACCCCCCCGACCCCCCCCCCCGCTCCTACAAAAAGTTACTTTGCCGTCGCCGCCGCAGCAGCCTCACGCTCGGCCTTGTATTGGGTCGCGAGCGTATTGTATTTGGTGACGACGTCCTCGTACCTGGCTGTAAGATCATTGTAGGCAGTCACCGCCTGGTTGGCCTTGGCGGCGACGTCCTTGTTGGCGGTGACGAGTTCCTCGCGCTGCGCCAGCAAGGTCTTGATATTGCCGTCACGGCCCGCGATCGCGGCCTTGTATTCGTCCAGCGCTTTCTGCCACTCGGCAAGCTGACGCGTCAGTTTTACTTTTTCCGCATCGAGCTGGAACAGCTGCGCCTTCTGCTCGCGAATTTGCGTGGTGTGCTCGTCGGCCTGGGTCTTGAACGCCTCGATCTCGTGTTTGAATTCCCCGATGTCCTCGCGCGCATGCTGGAGGGATTCCTCCTGGGCGACGAGTTTGTCCGCCTGTTGCGAGGAGATCTGGCGCACGTCGCCAAGCTGGCGGCTGTATTCCTTTTCGTGCGACCACTGCAGGACGCACAAGCCGCCGAGGGCCGTGAGCAACGCGAGATTCAGATAATCAAAATATTTGGTCATGGCTCCGAAGTTATTGCGTGATGGCACGGCCGCTGGATTTCTCCGGGTCCTTGATCTGAAACGCCACGTTCTCGATGCCGGCGGAACGCACGCGGTCGAGCACGGCGATCACGATCCCATGCCTGGCGTCGAGGTCCCCGGAAATGACCACCCGCGTGTCCTTGTTCTGGCTGTGATCACGGGCCAGTTCGCTTTGTAGTTCGTTTTTGCCGATCGGCCGTTTGTCGAGGAAGATGCCCCCAGTGGAGTCGACCGAGATCGACAGGGTGTTGGGCTTGTTATCGGGGCTGCCGGTCTGGGCCGTGGGCAGGCTGACCTTCACGCTCTTCGAGGTCGCCATCGAGAGGCTCACCAGCATGAAGCACGCGAGCAGGAAGAACATGATGTCGATCAGCGGGATGATTTCGATACGCGCCTTTTTCCGGCCGCCGCGTGACGAGTGGCTGTGCATGGGCGTGAAAGATTACTGCGCGATTTCGGCGTTTTCGTATTTTTTCTCCCGGCGCTGCGGCCGGCCCTTTTCGGTCAACAGGTGAACGTTCTTGCTCACCGTCTCGATCTCCTCGCGCAATTCCTCCGCCTGCCCGCCGAACAAATTGAACGGCAGCAGCGTGATGATCGCGATGCCCAGACCGCAGGCGGTGGCGATGAGTGCCTCGCCGATGCCGCCGCTGACTTTCGCGGCCGCCAGTTCCTGGTCGCCGCCGACAAATTTGAATGACTGCATGATGCCCGTGACGGTTCCGAGCAAGCCCAGCAAGGGAGCGAGCGTGATGATCGTGTCCATCGCATTGAGGAAACGGCGCGCGAGTTTCAATTCCTCGGTGGCCTGCACCTGGATTGCAATCTCCACGTCGGACTCGGAATGCACGAGACCGTAAGCGATGACCCGCAGGCGCGGATCTCCGGAGGCTTTCGCCAGATTGATCGCTCCCTCACGATCGCCCCGCGACAACGCTTCATAGGTGCGGGTGAGACGCTCGCTGTCGCGACGACGTTTGGCGGCGGACCACCAGAAGATTCGCTCCGCGATCACCGCGAGGGCGAAAAGCGAGAGGCCCAGCAAAGGCCACATGATGATTCCCCCGTGGAGGAATGTATCGACGACGACATTGGCTAAAGGTAACGAGGTCATATTCAGTTTGGCGTTGGGAGCATTCAGCTCAGTTTAAATTCGTAGGTTTTCAGATAGTAGCCGGCGGTGCCGGTCCACCTGCCCTGCCCCAGATTCTTCAGAGCCGCACGGTCGATGGCCGGATGGCCTGATCCATGGCGGATTTTCGCTTCGTAAATTTCGCCCGTGGCGGAAGTGCGGAATTCCAACACCACGGTTCCCTGTTGCCGCCGGAGCAGGGCCTCAGGCGGATAAGCGACTTCGGGCAACAGCAGATTTTTTTCCTGGGTGGAATCGCCATCGATCGCGATTGGCTCGCGCAGTCCGCGGCCGCCGATGGAGCCGGAGGCTTGCGAGGCGTCACTGACCAGACGGACGCGGCCCTTCACTTCGAGTCCGAAAGCCACTGGAACAGAGGCCGGCACGGCCGAGATGGGTTCCACCTGGCTGATGGTCGGAAGATCGATCTGGGCCGCGGCGGGCAAATTTGGAGCAGGCGCCAGATTATCCTTCTCAACCGGCTTCGGCTGATCGGGCGGCGGAACCTCATCCTGCAGTTTCACGTCTTCGATCAACTTTGCCGCCGTCGGCGGGGGCACGGCGGTGCGCACGGGGCGCACCACCGGCTTGGGAATCCCAGATCCTAATATCCCCACCAAAAGAAAATGAGCGACCAATGAGGTGGTCAGAATTTTGAGCAGCAAGGACTCTTTCGGTGTCCGCTGGTACGACGGCGATTGCGGATGCATTGAATTCGCGGCGGCAACGCGTGAATCGGCGGACGCAAAATCCGGAGACGAGACCAGTTCTTGAACAGCGGCAGGCATTTTCGAAGTGGTTAGATGGCTTCGCCACTGACGCCGGATAGACGAACTGACCGGCCGTCGATCTCCCAGAGGGCAGATGAACGAGCGCGGTGACGCGGCGAAACGGAAAGGCGATGTGTAATGAATTGGAGCATGAAAAACACGGTTTTACGTGGTCAGCTCCAGTGGCCTGGTCGCGTCTAAATTTGAGTGATGCGGATAAGGTTCATAAATCCAATACCGTCAATCATATTGTTTTAGTATGAATTAAAATATAAACATAATATGTTTATATTTAATATAATAAAATTTTAAATATAAACGCATTATTCGTAAACATGATCAAAATACTAAAGTATAATTGAGCGTCTTTGATCAGTACTTACGAAGATTTGCACTCTTCAGACACTCTTTCCAAAACGTTTCAGCTTTACTGCTCGCTCACCCCGCCCGCCGGTATCTGAAAACAGACTACGCATTTCCTGCAGAGAAATGCCCGTTCGGTGCGGGGCGCCACCGATGCAATGATCGACCATCGCCGCCCTCCTGGTCTGGTTTTTATTATGACCATAACATCGTGCAGGTATTCCGGCAGCCCGTCCATTGCAGCTCCGATCCGGATTAAATAAGATCATCCCACTTCACCACCGACGCATGCCTACCCCCGCCGCTGTCCAAGTTCATCGCAAAGCTGTGGTTTTTCCGACCTATCTGCCGAAGCCACCTGACCGTAATCCGATGTTTTTGGAGAAGCGCGTCTATCAGGGCTCCAGCGGGCGCGTCTATCCCCTGCCCTGCACCGACCGCATCACGGAAAAACCCGCGCCCTACGCTTGGGATACCGTTTTCATCGAAAATGAATTTCTCCAGGTGATGATCCTCCCCGCGCTTGGCGGACGCATTCACCGGATTCTCGACAAGACCAACGAGTACGACGCGATTTATTATCAGCCGGTCATCAAACCCGCGCTCGTCGGACTCGCCGGACCGTGGGCGAGCGGCGGCATCGAATTCAACTGGCCCCAGCATCACCGGCCCTCGACGTTCATGCCGGCCGACGTCGCCATTGAAAAACATCCCGATGGCTCGGCGACCGTGTGGTTGAGCGAACACGATCCCATGGTGCGCATGAAGGGCATGCACGGCGTCCGGCTTCATCCCGGAAAATCCTATCTGGAACTCGTCGCCCGCGCTTACAACCGCACCTCCGATGTGCAGACCTTCCTCTGGTGGGCCAACGTGGCGACGCGCGTGCACGAGCAGTATCAGTCATTTTTCCCGCCCGACGCGACCCACGTGGCCGATCACGCCAAGCGCGCCACGGGCACTTATCCGCTGTGCGACGGAAAATATTATGGCGTCGATTACGCCTCGCGGGCGAAGGACGGCATCCCCGCAGGCGAAACTCCCCGTCAGTTCCGCCCTTCCCATGCATCGGCCAAGGGCGCCGGATCGTACGCGCCCAACGACATTTCGTGGTACGCCAACATTCCCGTGCCGACGTCGTACATGTGCATGGGATCGCGGCAGGACTTTGCTGGCGGCTACGACCACAAGGCGCACGCCGGGCTCGTCCAGGTCGCCAGCCATCACATCGCGCCGGGGAAAAAACAGTGGACGTGGGGCAATCACGAATTCGGCTACGCGTGGGATCGCAACCTGACCGAGCCCGATAAAAACGGCGAATACGCCCCCTACATCGAGTTGATGTCCGGCGTCTACACGGACAACCAGCCGGACTTTTCCTACCTACAGCCGGGCGAAACAAAAACCTGGAGCCAGTTCTGGTATCCGATTCGTCAGATCGGTCCCGCCCAACAGGCAAACCAGAACGCCGCCATCAGCCTGCACATCGGGAAAGGTCTGGCCCGGCTGGGCGTGGCCGTTACCGGAATCTATCGGGAATCGATCATCCAACTCAAATGCGCCGGCAAGATCGTCGGCGAATGGACGCAAACGCTCGCACCCGACTCGCCCATCACCTTCGAGATCATGCTCAGGGAATCGGCGCCGGAAACGGCGTACACGCTGACCGTATCAACCGATGCCGGCGAAGAACTGATCACCTACACGCCCGCGATCAAACGGTCCGAGCCGCCGCCACCGCCAGCGGTCGAGCCCCCGTTGCCGGCGAAAGTCGGCAGCGCGGACGAGTTGTTTTTGATCGGCCTTCACCTGGAGCAATATCGTCACGCCACCCGCGCGCCCGAACTTTACTGGCGTGAGGCGTTGAAACGCGACGCCGGGGATTCGCGCTGCAATCTGGCCCTGGGCCGCTGGCATCTTCGACGCGGTGAATTTGACGCCGCCGAAACTCACCTGCGCGCGAGCATTGCCCGTTCGACCTCGCGCAATCCCAATCCTCACGACGGCGAAGCTTACTACCAACTCGGGCTGTGTCTGCGGCAGCAGTTGCTCGTGAGCCACGTCGAATCCGCGTCCGCAAATGGCGAGGATCGCTTCACTGATGCCTACGCCGCTTTCTACAAGGCGACGTGGAATCAGGCCTGGCAATCGGCCGGTTATCACGCGCTCGCGGAAATCGATTGCTGTCGGGGCGATTGGACGCTCGCCCTCGACCATCTCAATCGTTCCCTGCGGCTCAACGCCGACAATCTTCGCGCGCGGAATCTCAAGGCCATCGTACTGCGAAATCTCGGCCAGACTGAGGCGGCAAACGGGCTGCTCGACGAAACCCTCGCGCTGGATCCGCTCGATTGGTGGACGCGGTTTTTGCAGGGAAAACCGCTCGATTGCGACAATCAGGTCCGGCTGGATCTCGCACTCGATTGCGTGCGCGCCGGACTTTTGCGTGATGCGCTCACCGTTCTTTCCAGTCCGGGCCATCGCCCGCCTGCGGCGATCGATCTGCCCGATGCTTCGCTCGGCACGGATCCTCTAATGCACTATTATCAGGCATGGATCTGCCGCGACCTGGATCTCAGGCGCGAGGAACGCGATCACTTGCAAGCGGCGACAAAATCGAATCCCGACTACTGCTTTCCCGCCCGCCTCGAGGAAATTGCGATTCTCCGTTATGCGATGGCGGCCAATCCCGCGGACGCCCGTGCTCCGTTTTATCTCGGCAATCTTTTATACGACCGCCGCCGCCAGCCGGAAGCCATCGGGCTTTGGGAGGAAGCCGTAAAACGCGATCCGCGCAACGCCGTCGCATGGCGAAATCTGGGCATTGGCTACTTCAATATTCTCGAACGCCCCGACGCCGCCCGCCAGGCGTACGACCGCGCGTTTCGCCTCAATTCCCGCGATGCGCGGCTCGGTTATGAGCGCGACCAATTGTGGAAACGCCTCGGCGTCGCTCCCGCCAAACGTCTACGCGAACTCAAACGCCACCTGCCGCTCGTTCGCAGCCGCGACGATCTTTCGCTCGAACTTTGTGCCCTGTACAATCAGGCCGGCCAGCCGGAAAACGCACTGCGGATCGTCGCCCACCGCCGGTTTCAGCCGTGGGAAGGGGGCGAAGGCCAGGCGCTCGGACAGCACGCGCGCACGCATCTGGCGCTCGGCCGTGGCGCCCTAGCCCGCAAAAATCCGGCGGGCGCGATCGCCCACTTTGAAAAAGCGCTGAGTGCGCCTGAAAATCTCGGGGAAGCCCGGCATCTGCTCGCCAATCAAAGCGACCTTCATTTCTGGCTTGGCTGCGCCCTCGCGGCGGCAGGAGACAAACCGGCGGCAGAGGCTCACTGGAAAACCACGGCGGAATTCAAAGGTGATTTCCAAGCCATGAGTGTCCGCGCTTTTTCCGAGATGACCTATTACTCGGCATTGGCGCTCCAAAAACTGGGACAGAAAAAAGAGTCCGCGCAACTGCTTCGCGCTTTGCTCGCCTACGCCCAGTCGCTCGCGAAAGCGCGGGCCGACGTCGACTACTTCGCAACGTCGCTTCCGACCATGCTGCTGTTCAACGACGATTTGCAGGCCCGCCAGCAAACCTCCGCTCTGTTCCTTGAAGCCCAGGCCCGCCTGGGTCTCGGCCAAAAGGCCACGGCGAAAAAACTCCTGCGGGAAGTCCTGAAACGCGATCCAAACCACGCCCTCGCCGCCGACTTGCTGGATTAAGGTTAATCGAGCATTCGAACCTGATCTGCCATTCTGAACGAAGTGAAGTCTAGCCAGCAGGCTGGTATTACATCCATGACCACGAAAGTGATATTAGCTGCGAGCGTGGGGATCCTTCGCGTTGCTCAGGATGACAGGACTCGATGAGTTATCCGTTTGAAAAAAATTTTCCACCCCGATCTCCCATGAACTTATCCCCTCGTTTTTTTGTTTGGGCAAAATGGGCAGGCTCGCTCGCTTTCGCCGTTATTTTTTCACTTCCTATGCATGCTGAATGGTTGAATCTCGCTGGTAAATGGCGCTTCGAAATCGACCGGAACGATCGCGGCCTTGCTGAAAATTGGGCGGCCCGCCCACTCACGGGAGCGCTGCACCTTCCCGGCTCACTTCCCGGCCAGGGCGTCGGCGACGCGATCACGGTCGATACAAAATGGACGGGAGGAATTTTTGACCGGTCGTGGTTCACCGCCGCAGAATACGCACCGTATCGTCAGCCGGGAAACATCAAGGTGCCCTTCTGGCTCCAGCCGGAAACGCACTATGCCGGCATCGCGTGGTTTCAGCGCGATTTCGAAATCTCTTCCCACTCATCTAGCGAACATCTGACCCTGTCCCTCGAACGACCACACTGGAAGACCACCGCGTGGATCGACGGAGCACCGCTGGGTTTCCGCGACAGCCTGTCCACTCCTCACGAATACGATCTTGGCTTGCTCAAGCCGGGGCGCCACACGCTAACCATCCGGGTGGATAACACGCTCAACCCTGACATCGGCGAAAATTCGCACAGCGTTTCCGATCACACGCAGGGCAATTGGAACGGTATCGTTGGTCGCATCGGACTGCGGACTTCGGCTTCCGTCCGCATCGATGAGCTGCAAACGTTTCCCCACGTGGCCGACCACACCGTGGAAGTCCGCGGACGCCTGGGACGGCTCAATGGTACACCTTTCCCGGCCAGTCTTGCCCTCACCGGCGGACCGGCCAGGGGCGCTTCCGGTAAACCTCAAACCGTCACGGTCGATCCCGATGGCGGTTTTCACGCCACCTACGCGCTCAGTCCGACGTCACCATTTTGGGATGAGTTCAACCCGGCGCTCAATGAGATCACCGCCACGTTGCCCGGCGGCGAAACCCGCACCGTGCAATTCGGTTTGCGCGAAATCTCCCACGACGGTCGGCAGTTGCTGATCAACGGTCGGAAAATCTTCCTGCGCGGCACGCTCGATTGCGCGGCATTCCCGCGCGAAGGCCATCCCCCTACGGAAATCGCCGAGTGGAAAAAGGTGTTCACGACCATCAAGGCCCATGGCCTGAATCACATTCGCTTCCATTCGTGGTGTCCGCCCGAAGCCGCGTTTGTCGCAGCCGACGAACTCGGACTTTATCTGCAGATCGAAGCCGCTTCCTGGCCGAACCAAAGCACCACGCTGGGCGACGGCAAACCCGTCGATGCCTGGCTCGAGGCCGAGACAGGTCGCATCCTGCAAGCCTACGGCAATCACCCTTCTTTTGTCATTTTCTGCGCCGACAACGAACCCGGCGGCGAGCATCATGCGACCTGGCTGGAAGCGTGGGTCGCCCGACACAAGGCCGCGGATCATCGCCGGCTTTTTACCGCCGGCGCGGGATGGCCCGAGGTCGCGGCTAACGACGTGCATGTTCGTTCGGAACCACGCATCCAGCATTGGGGTGAAGGGTTGAAATCACGCATCAACCATGCACCACCGGAAACCATCACCGACTATCACGAATTCATCAACGCACGTTCCGTGCCGGTGATCAGCCACGAAATCGGACAGTGGTGCGTTTATCCGAATTTCGCGGAGATGACCAAATACACCGGTTATTTGAAGCCCAGGAATTTCGAGATATTTCAAGCCAGTCTCGCCGCACATGGCATGTCCGACCAGGCCCACGATTTCCTCATCGCCTCCGGAAAATTACAGGCGCTCTGCTACAAGGAGGATATCGAGTCCGCTCTGCGCACGCCGTCCATGGGTGGTTTCCAGCTGCTGGGACTTTATGATTTCCCCGGACAAGGCACCGCCCTCGTCGGCGTGCTAGACACTTTCTGGGAGGAGAAAGGCTACATCACCCCGGCGGAGTTCCATCGCTTTGCCGGCAGCACCGTGCCGCTCGCGCGATTGGACCGCCGCATTTTCACCGCGAATGAAACGGTCAGCGCCGGGGTGGAGGTCGCCCATTTCGGCGCCAACGCGGTCACCACCGCAACGCACTGGCAACTCGTCGGCGATGATGGTCGCGCCGTTGCAAGCGGCCAGTTTCCGGCTCAGGCAATCGCCGTCGGTAATGGGCAAAAATTGGGACAGATTGAGATTCCACTGCAATCCGTGCGCACCCCGGCGCGCTATAAGCTCGTGGTTTCCCTCGATCAACCCGCAGTCAGCAATGATTGGGACGTGTGGGTGTATCCCGAAAAACCCACGATCACTCCGGAATCAAGCGAGGTACTGGTCACCGCAAATTTCGATGCCGCGGCGGAAGCAAAACTCGCGGCGGGTGGCACGGTATTCCTGACGATCCCACCAGCCCAGGTTGCGCCTGACGCGAAGCGCGGCCCGATCGCGCTCGGATTCTCGAGCATCTTCTGGAACACGGCGTGGACGAACGGCCAGGCCCCGCACACGCTGGGTATTTTGTGCGACCCAAAGAATCCCGCACTGGCCGGATTCCCGACCGATCCGTGGAGCAACTGGCAATGGTGGTATCCGGTGAGCCACGCCGCTCCGATGATTCTCGACGGCCTGCCCCGCAGCTTGCGACCCACCGTGCAGGTAATCGATGACTGGGTAACCAATCGTCGTCTCGGTCTCGTGTTCGAGGCCCGGGTCGGTCGCGGGCGTTTGCTGGTCACGAGCATCGATCTCAGTGGAGAACTCGATCCCGTGCGCCGCCAGCTTCGCACCAGCCTGCTTGCCTACATTGCAGGAAAGCACTTCGCTCCCAAAGTGGAAATCACCGCCGATCAGGTTCGCACCCTGGTGCATCCGTAATACGCGCCAGCGCTTCACTGCGTGAAACCACTGCGCCTATTTACACTGTTAGGACTGGGGCTGGGTCTGTCAGCGTCGGCGATCGCCATGAATGTGGCGAACCTCCAATGCGATTATCGCACCGACCCCCTCGGCGTGGATCTTTCGCGCCCGCGTCTGAGATGGGTCCTGGAATCCACTGATCGCGGTGACCGGCAGAATGCCTGCCAGATTCTCGCCGCTTCGACGCCCGCGCTGCTCGACAGTGGCAAAGCCGATCTGTGGGACAGCGGCCGGATTGAGACGGATGAGTCCGTTGGCGTAGCTTACAACGGAAGCATCCTGCATTCGTCGCAGCAGGTTTTCTGGAAAGTGCGGGTGTGGGACGCAAAGAACCAAGCGTCCGATTGGAGCGCTCCCGCCAGTTGGACAATGGGATTGATGGAATCCTCCGGCTGGAGCGCGCACTGGATTTCGGCCATCGGTGCGGAGCGATATGCCGTAAACTACCCCGAGGCCGCGCGCCATGACTTCCGCGACCGCGCGGCGTTTGCCCAGGCGCATCCCGGCGCGATCGTCACCACCGAACCCAATTATAATTCCCTGCTGGTCCGCCGCGAATTTTCCGTGAAGCCCGGCCTGGTGCGCGCCCTCGTGCACGCGACCGGACTGGGCCAGTATGAGCTCTCGGTCAACGGACGGAAAGTCGGCGACGATCTCCTGTCCCCCGGCTGGACCGACTATCGGAAAACCGTGCTCTACGATACCCGCGATATCACTGCGCGGCTGAAACCGGGTGCCAATGCAATCGGCCTGATCATGGGCAACGGCATGTACAACATTCAGCCGGACTACGTGCGCTATGTGAAATTCCTGAATTCGTTCGGCCCGCTGAAAGCCATCGCACAAGTCCGGCTCGAATACGTCGACGGCTCAGTGGAAACATTCGGCACTGATCACACGTGGCAGGTCGCACCGGGACCGGTGACTTATTCAAATTTATATGGCGGGGAAGATTTCGATGCCCGCCGCGTCGAAGCCGGTTGGGATTCGCCAGATTTTCATCCCGTGAAATCCTGGGAAGCCGCGCTCGAAACGGAAGGGCCGGGCGGAACCCTCACGGGACTTTCCGCAGCCGCACCTCCCCTTAAAGTGAGGGCCACGCTCACCCCGTTGAAACGCACCCAGGTCAATCCCAGCACCTGGGTCTACGATCTTGGCCAGAATACTTCGCTCATGCCCCGCATCCGGGTGCATGGCCCGCGGGGTTCGTCCGTGCGCATCATTCCCGCGGAATTACTCGGTGCGGACGGACTCGCCGACCGCTCTTCCGCCACGCAGGATGGCGTGCGGCCGGCGTGGTGGCAGTACACGTCGGCCGGCGGTGAATCGGCCACGTGGACTCCGCAGTTTTTTTATCAGGGCGCCCGCTACCTCCAGGTTGAACTCTCTCCCGCTCCGGGCGATTCGACGCTGCCGGTGGTGGAGGAACTCTCCGGGCTGGTGATCCACACTTCTGCCACGCCGATCGGTGAATTCTCCTGCTCCAACGAACTTTTCAACCGCATCCACGCGCTCGTGCGCGGGGCCCAGCGCAGCAATCTGGTGAGCATTATCACGGATTGTCCGCATCGCGAAAAGATGGGCTGGCTCGAGCAGTACCACCTCAACGGGCCTGCCCTG
>JBEHXD010000127.1:0-11336 GCA_048498875.1 Verrucomicrobiota bacterium | reverse complement strand
AGACGGTCGCGGCGACTAAATCGCGGCGACCGTCTTTCCGGACGGCCCAGCGGGCCGTCCCTACCGATCTGGCACATCGTGGAGCGTGTCGCGAATATCCTGAACGACGGATTAGGGATAATCCGCCCTACCGGTGTAGCACCTACGGAGCCTTCTTCGTCAGCTTTCGCAGCAGGTAGGTCGGCATGCGGGTGGAGCTCTTGATGTCGATTTCGCCTTGGGGGATAAACTCGAACTTGTCGCCAAGGAGCTTCATCGTGGCCTCGGAAATTTGAATCTGTCCGGGCTGGCCGTGCGATTCCATGCGGCTGGCGATATTGACGGTGTCGCCCCACAGGTCATACGAGAATTTCTTCGTGCCAATGATGCCGGCGACAACCGGGCCGCTGTTCATGCCGATGCGGATGCCCCACTCAAGTTGATGGCGCCGGTTGAACATGCGCACGGTCTCGACCAGCTCAAAGGCGGCATTGGCGCAGGCTTCCGCGTGATCGGCGCGGATCGAGGGCACGCCGCTGACCATCATGTAGGCGTCGCCAATCGTTTTGATCTTTTCGAGTTCGAACTGCTCGGCGATGCGGTCGAATCCGGAAAAGATTTCGTTGAGTAACTGGACGGTGCGTTGTGGCGATTGCTTGGAGGCGATGCGGGTGAAACCGACGATGTCGGCAAACAGCACGGTGGAATCGATGAAGCTGTCGACAATGGTGCGCTGACCGGCCTTGAGGCGTTCGGCGATCGCCTTGGGCAGGACATTGAGGAGCAGGCGTTCGGATTTCGCACGTTCCACCTGCAACTGGTCGAGGTAAGCCTGTTCCTGGTCGCGCAGCCGCTTCTTTTCGAGCGAGGCCGTGATGCGGGCGCGAAGGATCGTGGGGTTGAACGGCTTTGGCACGTAGTCCTCGGCGCCGGCTTCGATACAGCGCACATTGCTGTCCACATCATCGAGCGCGGTCAGCATGATCACGGGCAAATGCTTCAAGCGCGGGTCAGCCTTCATGAACTCGAGGGTCTGGAAGCCATCGAGATCGGGCATGAGAATGTCCAGCAGCACGAGGTCGAAATTGCGCTCCTTGAGCTTGTTCAGCGCTTCGCGGCCGTTCGTGGCTTCGCTGACGTCGTATCCGATTTTTTGCAGCCGCCGGACGAGCATTTCGCGGTTCATGTCATCATCGTCCACCGCGAGCAGGCGCGCATTTGGCAATTGCGGAGTGGATACGCCAAAATCAGCGGCGGCGGTTTCCGTCATGGCCGGGGGCGTCATGGCGCCGAGGGTGGCTTCGCCGGCAATGCCGAGGTCGCCGGCCGGGTCACCGATTTCGATCTGGTCGGGGTAGTCCTCGCTTTCGAAAAGGGTCAGCAGATTCCTGGCTGCGCGGAGGATTTTTTCGAGGTCCTTGACCAGTTCCGCGTGGTTGCTGGCCTGGGCCTCCTCCAGACACAGCTCGGCGTAGCCAATCACGGTGTTGAGGGGAGTGCGCATCTCGCGGCGCATGCCGGAAAAATCGATCTTGCCGGTCTCGATTTTCCAGGGGGCGAGCGCGTCGTTGATCAGGGCCAGAAGCTGGCCGCCCGCGGTGTGGATGCGTTTCAGGTCGGCGAGGACCGTGGTGACATTGTTCTCCTCCGCGGACTCCATGAGCATTTCGCTGTAGCCGATGATTTGATTCAGCGGCGTCCGGAGCGAATGGCGGAGCTTGGAAAGTGTTTCCAGATCCCGGGACTTGAGCGCCTTCAGGAACGGAGTCAGCGAGCCGGGCGGCCCGCTGCCGGTCCAGGGAAACTTGGTGCCGGAATCGCTCATGAGCTCAGGCCTTGGGGGGCGACTTCTTCAGCAGCTCCTCGATTTTTCCCAGCAAGCGCGCCAATTCCACCGGCTTCGTGTCGAAATCGTCGCAGCCGGATTCGAGGGCTTTCACCCGATCGCTGTCCATCGCGTGGGCGGTAAGGGCGATGATCGGGATGTTTTTCGTAAGGGCATCGGCTTTCAGGATTTTGGTGGCCTCCCAGCCGTCGATTACGGGAAGGCTCATGTCCATCAGGATCAGGTCAGGTGCACCGCTTTTGGCGAGTTCCACCCCGACGCCGCCATCAGCGGCAATCGCGAGTGTGTAGCCGCGTTTTTCGAGACGCCGGGACAGCATATCCCGGTTCATTTCGTTGTCTTCAACGAGCAGTATTTTGGGCATAAAAGGAAAAGAGAGTGATTTAGTTTTTGGCAGCCACGGTGGCTTGAATGGTCGGCCGGACGAGATCGAGGAGTTCCTCCCGGCTAAACTGGCCTTTGCGTAGCATGGCGAGAACACGCGGGGCAAGATTGGTCCGGGTTTCCTGGGTGATGTCCATCGAACTGATGATGATCACGGGGATTTTGGCCCACTCCGGATTTTTCTGCAGGCGTTCAAGCAGTTCGAAGCCATTCATTCCGGCCATTTTCAAATCGAGCAGGATCACCGCCGGAGTGCTTTGATCGAGAACACGCAAAGCGGCCTTGCCGCTGGCCGCGGTGCGCAAAAGCCAGTTTTCCCCCTCAAACATGCGCAGGATCAGCGTGCGGGAAAGGGTGTCGTCCTCGACGAGCAGGATGTGGTTGTTGGCCAGCGGGGCCAGCAGCATGGCCAGCTCGGCGGTGAGCCGGGCGGCATCGATTGGTTTGCTGATGACAATGTTGGCGCCGAGCGAAAAGGCCATGTCCGCGTCGGTGGCGGCAGTCAGGACCACCACGGGAATTTGCGTCAGTTTCGGATGATCCTGAAGCTTGGTCAGAACGGTCCACCCGTCGACGCCGGTCAGGTTGGCATCGAGCACGATGATTTCGGGGGTGTGTTCGACGGCGAGGTCCAGGCCGCGCTGGCCGGATTCCGCGGGGATTACTGTATAGCCATTGGTGATCAGCACCTCGCCCAGCGTCACGCGGGTTTCCTGGTCTTCTTCGATCAGAAGCAGGGTGGCTTTTTTCGTGACGGCGAAGGGGGAGCGGGTGAGTTTTTCCGAGGTTTGGATGACTTTCGGTTGCGCGCTCTGGACATTGGCGGGAAGACGGATCGCGAAAGTCGAGCCGGTGCCCGCCACGCTGCTGACCGTGATGTCGCCCTTCATCATTTGCGCGAACTGCTTGGAGATCGCCAGGCCGAGTCCGGTGCCGCCGTACTTGCTCGCGGTCGAGGCATCCGCCTGACTGAACGCCTGGAAGAGGCGCGACAGCTGCGTCGGGGTCATGCCGATGCCGGTGTCGATGATGGCGAGCTCGATGATGTCGTTGCCGATGCCTGTGATGCGGGTGGCGCGCAGCGTGATGGTGCCATTCTCCGTGAACTTGCTGGCGTTGCTCAGGAGGTTGAGCAGCATCTGGCGCAGCTTCGTCGCATCCGCGTGCATCGTACCGATGGTCTCGGGAAATTGAAGGACGAGCCGGTTGCCTTTTTTGTCGATGAGCGGGGAAATGGTGGTGGCGACGTCGTTGATGAGTTTGGCGAGCGGAAAGGTCTCGAGGAACAACTCCATTTTGCCCGCCTCGATCTTGGAGATGTCGAGCACGTCGTTGATCAGGCCGAGCAGATGGCGGGCGGCGTTCAGGACCTTGTCGAGATCGGCCGCCGTGCGTTCGTCGCCATCGTCCCGGGCGTCCTCCTGCAGCATCTCGCTGTAACCGATGATGGCGTTGAGCGGGGTGCGCAGCTCATGGCTCATCTTGGCGAGGAAGGTGCTTTTCGCCTTGCTCGCCTCCTCGGCGTCGCTGACGGCCTTGGCCAGCAACCGGGTGCGGTCTTCGACGCGGGCTTCCAACGTGCGGTTAACTTCCTCGAGTTTTTCGTTGGTTTGATGGATGCGTTCGCGTGATTCCTCGGCCGCGAGTTTGGCGCGTTGCAGTTCCGAGGTGTTGGACTGGATCGTCTCGAGCATCGCATTAAACGAGTCGATCAATTCGCCGATTTCGCCACTGGCGACTGCCCCGACCCGGTAGCTGTAGTCCCCTTCGCGCTGAATATCGGCGGAAACCCTCGCCAGTTCGATGATCGGCTGGGTGACGGGAGCCTGCAGGCGATAGGCGACGGTGAACGCCAGCAGCATCGCGACGAGAAAAATAATGGCTGATCCGCGAAGCAGGGTGTTCGAGCGGTCGAGGTCGGCCTGGGTCAAATCTGCTTTCAGGTAGAGGGTGCCGAGCAAACGATTGTTCACGTTGCTGCGGATGGGCGACAAAACGCCGCCCCGTTCATTGCTCAACACGCCTGAAATGGCCTGAAACGCGGGGATCGATTCGTTCGCGCCAGGGCGGATAAACTGGGACAACATATTCCCTTCGGTCGAAAAAACGGCGGCCGCGACCACTTGGGAATCGGGGGCGACCAGGCTCAGCGGCAGATCGGTGGCGCTCCGATTTTGTTCGAGCAATGGTTTCAAGCTTTGCACCAGCAGCTTGCTCGAATTTTCCACCTTGCGCTGCACCTCCTGGTTGAACTGCCAGCCGTCGTAAATATAAAGCCCGAGGAATGCGAGTGACAGGCTCACACCGCAGATCAGCACGATAAAAACGGTTAGCTTCCAGCGAAAGGTAAGGCTTTTCACATTTTGAAAAGGCGGTAACTGTGCCCGAGGGCATAAGATTGCGGCACAAAGTCAAACGCCATCGCCACCGTAGCGGATGGCGTGCCCGCTTCAGGAGGCGGGGGCGAAATCAGAATACTCGCAGGTGATGTTTTCCTCATAGGGCACGAGAAAGATGCGCCCCTTGAAATGCGATGAGCTGCGTGTCGGAAAACTGGGCCTGGACGACTCCGGAGGCGAGAAGTCCAGCGTGACCACCAGTTCGTTCATTTTAACCGTCAGCACGGGAGAGTAGGGCGCAAGCAAAGTCAGCTGGAAGTGCTCGACGAAGGCGGCCTGCTTGTTGATGGAGAGGACCAGCTGAAGATGCCCCAGCATTTTGTCGGAATCGGTGGATGATTCCCGAAAGGAGCAGGAATATTCCGCATGAACCGCATCCTCCCTGATCAACTTGATTGTTCCGGGCTCGATATCGTCCTTGTGAAACGTAGCCTTGATGGCACCGGGAGCCTGGCTGGCCTTGTATTTGAAATATTTTTCGGTGTCCTCGGGTGTCGGGGCGTGTCCTTCCATGCGCAATAAAGTCCATTGTTCAGTCGGCGACCGGGCGGGATTGAAGCGTTCGACGATCTGTTTGCCGTCGCGTTCGGTGGTCAGCGTGTAAGCCCATTGCGTGGAAACTTCCGGGTTGAAATTTGCCAAGGCGGTGTGGAGGTAGTCGGTTGGGGATCCGGATGCGGAAACAACCGCGGAAATTCCGCAAAGCAGCGCCGCCAGCAGGGCAAACTTGATCCTGTGAACGGGGGAAAAAAGAGGGACACGCGACATGTTTGTCCAGCGTGCGGGAGACGACTGACAGATCAATCCGGATTGGAGGGAAAAGATAAGGGGGAAGCGTTTTTCACTCTAAGAAACGGGCGGTTCCCGCGTGATACAGGCAGGAGCACATTATGAATATCCAACGCTATAAATGGCCGGTGATTGTTGCAGCGGGCCTTCACGGCGCGCTTTTTCTCGCCACTCCGGATCAATCGATTGCCCGTGGCAAAATGAAATCTGTCGAACCCGACCTTCCCCCGATTCCGAAGGAAGTTTTGATGATGGAGGATCTCACCGAACCATGCGACGAGAGCGTGGCTTCCAGTGGCGGTCCGAGCGTGCCCGTGATACCGGAAATTCCCGTGGAATTGACCGACCGGCCGGATTTCCCGCAGCCGAAAATGGAAAATCCGGACCCGGTCACCACGCTCAAGGAAATTCCGAATGTCATTGGCCCGGGAAAAGAATGGGGACCCATTGGACCGGGAATCGGCAAAATTGATGATGCCGTCAATCTCGACCGGCATCCCCGCGTCACAGCACAAATTTCGCCCGAATACCCCTTGCCGCTGCATCAACAAGGCATCAGTGGGTCGGTGACCGTCCAGTTCGATGTCGATACGCAAGGTCACGTGATTCGGGCGGAGATCGTGAACTGCACGCGGCGCGAGTTTGCCGAACCTGCGCTTCGCGCCGTGCGAAACTGGCGTTTTGAGCCGGGCAAACGCCACGGCAAAGTGGTTCCGTTTCGGATGACGGTTCCGATTCAGTTCACGATCGACAGCTAAACCACCGGCCCGGTTAAACGGCCCGGGCTTGCATCAGCCGATTCACCCGCTGGACCAGATCCTGCGGGCTGAATGGCTTCGTGATGTAGTCCAGGGCGCCCAGTTCGAGTCCCAGGTTTCGCGAGTCGGTGGAAGCCCAAGCGGAAATGATTATGATCGGAATTGTGGCGGTCAGGGGATCGCGCCGGAGCAATTCACACACCCCGAAACCATCCAAGTCGGGCAACATAAGATCCAACAGGATGATGTCAGGCCGACGTTGTTTAATCGAAGCAATGGCTTCCCAGCCATTTGCGGCGGTGACTACATCGTGGCCGGCGCGCACCAGGTGAAAATGCATGAGCTCGGTCAGTTCGGGTTCGTCGTCGACGGCGAGGATTTTGGCAACGTAAGACATGCCGACAGTTTCGGTCACAATTGTGACGAATGGGTGTGGGCTGTGTGACGATTTTGCAAACTCCCGGCGGGAAGGCTTGCGCAGGGGCATTTGACCCAATCAGCGGCTGAGCACGTCGCCCACTTTGCGGTTTTGATCCAATCATTAAAAGTTCGTCAAGTTGAGCGCGGTGAAGCTTTAACCGTAAAAATTCGTTGGATTTTTAACTGGCGCCCACAGGCTTCTGTGCCATGGTCATCATCTAATTACCAATTTCACCTAATGGCGCGCAAGATAGCCTTCCTCAACTACAAGGGCGGTGTAGGCAAGACGTCCCTAATCGTAAATACAGCAGCCAGTCTCGCTCGGCGGGGCATGCGTGTTCTGCTCTGCGATTTCGATACGCAATCGAATGCAAGCATCTGGTTGTTGCGTTTGGAGCGTTGGAATAAAATCAACGCCACGGGCACGGGCTCCGTTTATTCGATCTTCGATCCGGGTACGGCCCGCCTCAAGGACTGCGTCATCAAGGATGTGGTGGAGGGGAAGGAGGGCGAGAAACTGCTGCCTGGATTGGATTTGGTGCCGACGACTTTTAATTTGGTCGATCTCGAGGGTGAGTACAAAATGGACCCGAAGCGTCCGTCGTACGTGATCTTCCAGGAGCAACTCGCGGAGATTGAGGGAAATTACGATTTCATCCTCTTCGATTGTCCGCCCAACGTGCTCCGTGCCTCCCAAAACGGGGTTTACTGCGCGAATGAAATTTACGTTCCGTCAAATCCCGATGCGTTGAGTTTGATCGGCTTTACTCTTCTCGTGGAAAAGCTGATTCGCTTTCAGCAAACGTCAGCGAGCTTCCGTACGACATCGATGGGAGCGGCGGCGCTGGTGTACGGAATCGTCTTCAATTCGATCAAATCGAATACGGACATTGAGGTTCCGAAGATGCGAATGCAGCTTCGCCTTAACCAGTTCAAGACCCAGAAACGCGGTTGTGCGCCGACGGCCAAGATTTGTGCCACCCAGATTCGCGACGCGATGATTGTGCGCCGGGCGGTGACGCTGGGGCTGCCGGTGTTTCTCGTCGGCACGGAGGCCACCGATGAAGACAGCGTGGCCAATGACTATCTCAGATTCGCCAACGAAATCATTGAGAACCCACCCCTCTAAACTGACGCAGGAGACCTTACCCCATGGCCAAATTCAGCAGTTCCGACTGGGACGAAATCCGGAAGAAATTCCGCCATTCCATCATGGCGGACACCTCGCTCATAAGCCTGGCGCAGAATCTTGATACCAAGGAATGGCCCCACGAAGGCGAGGAGGAGAAGCCTTCCAAGTATATCGATTTCACCTATGATGAACTGCTGATGCTGCCGGAAATTGCCGGCCGCACCGACCAGGCCGACCATCTGATCGGGATTTTGAAGGAGACCCTGGCCTTCGACGATCCTTTCGGAGACATGGTGGCCCAGGTTGAAGAAACGTCAGCGAAGGAAAATCCGATCCTCAAGACCCTCTCACGGCTGAATATTCCCGAGGATTATCCGCTGTTGCTCGCCAATTTCAGCGAAGGCACGCGCGCCGTATGCGCGGCGGAAGGCGTGATCACGATCGGAGGGTTTGCCAATCTCGGCCAGCAAATGGCCACGCGTGTCGTATTGGGTGGCGATTTTAGAAATGCGCTCAACGCCCTCACGCATGGTGACGAGGAGGGGATCGGTCAGTTTCTCCCTTATCGCAAAGGCTCCCTTGGACTGCATCTGGCGGAAGCGATCGGTTTGATTGCCGCCAATCTTCCCCGGCCGGAACAGCTGGCCCTCGCCAAAAGTTATGGCGCAAAATTGAATTCCGCCGATTCCGCCGCGGCCAAATCTTTGTCGCGGGATCAGGCGGAGAAATATGAAAGCCAGTTGCGGGCCATGGCGGTCGCCGCGCTGGAGTGGTTTAAGCCCGAAAAAGACGCGTTGATCGAGCAGCTCGCGGGCGGCAACACGCTCGAGCGCTATTTCATTTTCCTTAACGACCCCGCCCGTGAAGCCATTGCGGTGCGCATAACCGCGCCCCTGTTGAAATCGGCCCAAAAGCAGGCTGCTGCCGCCTCCGTTTCTGCCAGGACCTCCGAAGCTCCGCAAAAAAAAGGTTTCTTTTCTCGACTTTTTGGACGGGGCTGATTCCAGCCAAGGTGAATTGTGGATAATCCGTCGCCATCTTCTCCAGGCCCACGCAACTCACCGGTTCCGTCGCCTTCCAAGCCACCGACCCCTGCGGCTCCCGGTCAGCAGGCCGTTGCACCCAAGTTTCCCGCCAAGCCTGGCACGGGAAAACCATTGGTTCTGCCGAGACGTGTAAGCCCGCTCCAGCGGGCTCAAGAGGCTTCCCAGGCGACGGCTGAGGCACGTCGTTCGATCGACGCGATCATGTCGCAGTCGCGCACTCCCTGGAATGCCACGGGGAAGGCTTCGCTGAGTGGCACGCAGGTTGAAGGTTTGGAGAAAGCGTTGCGGGCATTGGAGGCAAAGGTCGCCGAGCGGGAAATGGCCCTGGCCGAGGCGGAGAACAAGCTGGCGGAACGCGACCGCGCCCTCGCCGAGATGGAAGCGCTTTTGCTGGCCCGTGAAAAAGTCATCGACGCCATGCGCAAGCAGCCTCCGCCGACCGCCGCCGCTGCGGTCAATCCGGCCGAACTCGAAGCCCTCGGCAAGCTCAAGGAAGAGCTGGACCGCCAGGAAGCCTCGATGAAGGAACAGCGCCAGGCGATCAAGGAGCGCGAGGAATTTTTGGAGCAGAGCGAGGCGGCGTTGTTCGAAAAAATGCAGTCGCAGCAGGAGCGCGAAACGGAACTCGAGCAAAAAGCCGAGGACGTGCGCCGCGCAATGGTGAAGTCCGGAATGATCAAAGAGGCGCCAAAAGAGCCCATGGAGAAAGCTTGAGGGAACTTGTCGCAGTTTGCCCTTTCCAAGCCAGCATCCTGCCCCTATGGAATTTTCTTTCATGAATTTTCGCCCGCTTTCGTTGACCGCCTTCCTGGCCTTGCTTGCCACTCCCATCCTGCTTCATGCGCAGGAAACAACCGCCAGTGAAGATGAACGCATCGAACAGCTGGTCCGCAGCGAAGCTTCCGAGTGGTACACTCCCAAGGACAGTATTCGCGTGGGATTTCGCGTTTTGAGTTCGGGTGTAAATGTGCGCTTCGGAAAGTTGGGCGTGGTTGCGGCCAGCTCGACCATATTGCCCAATACCGCCGGCGATCGGGTGACACGAAACTACGATAATGGCACCGTTGATGTCGATGCCGCGAGGTCTGAGGAATTGGACGATAATTTGATTCAGACCAGTCCTCCCGGTGGGCGGTATTACCAGTATATTGCCGGAGTGGTTTCAAAGGATTCACTCAGCTATACCCCTGGATTGACTCGAAACTGGGGCTATGCGACCCCCGAACAAGCCACCGAGAAGCCCGGTTACATTGCGATGAGCACCTACAGCGCCACGAGTGACGGGGCCTCTTTTGATAAAAAAGAGGGACCTTCCATTGGCGTGGAATTGGAATTTTCCCATGCTTTCCGAAAATTGGGCAAGCGGACCGAACTCGGGGTTACCGCCGGGCTGGCGATTAATGGAATCAACAACAAGACCGCGGGTGACGTGCGCTCCACGCTGCACACGTTTACCGATTATTATTCCCTTAACGGATTAACCGCGCCCACGACTTCGGTTGATGCCCCCTATTCGGGCCCCACTTATTCCGCCGACGGTGTCACTGAAACCACGGTTCCCATCACTTCCACGGCTTCAGGGCCCACCCAGGAAACAAAGGCAACGGGAGCGGCGCTGGTACATGGCAATTATCAAGTGAAGGGTGCTTACATGATGGTGCGTCTCGGACCCTCGCTTCGCACGCAGCTTACCAACAGCCTCGGAGTGAGTGCCAGTGTAGGTGTGGCGGGTGCCTATGTTGGAACCCATTATTCGGCGGTGGAGTCTTTGGAGATTCCGCTGTTGAACAAAACGGTCGCGGATCTTGTGACGGATAGCGATGAGAGCAAATTCCTCGCGGGTTACTATGGTGACTTTAACTTTGAGTGGAATGCCAACGACGTGCTGGGGCTTTACGGCGGTGTTAGCGCGCAAAAATTTGGCGACTTCAACCAAAGTTTGGGCGATCGGACCGCAAAGATCGATTTGGGCGCCTCCCTGGGTTTCCGCGGCGGATTGAACATCAAGTTTTGATTGTTGGAATACTCGCAGTTTTTGCGGGGGCTCGATTTAGGCTGCGAAGGGGACGTTGGGACATCCCGGCGCTTTCCGATGTGCTCGTACCGGGGCTTGCCAAGTCGACTGATACCCAACATATCTCGCCTTTATTTCCTCCTGCCGGCCTCTTCATCAATCTTCCTGCTATTCGCCCCCGTCATTTGGAACGCATTTTCTAAAAATCTGTCGATCCCATCTTCCATTCAATGAATCCTGCTGAAATCGCTCCTTCTCGTCGCAAAGAATTTCCGGCTGCCCGCAGCCCGTTTCGATTCCAGCCTGTGATTCCCCGGTCGTTGATCGCTTTGGTCGGTGTCTTGACCATGGCGGTTTCCGGTTTCGCCCAGACCTACTATTTTACGACGCTGGCGGGCATTGGCGGCACGGTTGGTTATGTCGACGGTCTGGGGGGGGGCATCGGTTTTCCGCTTTTCAATTCTCCTTCCGGCGTGGTGGTCAACAAAGCCGGCAATCTCTACGTGATGGATGTCAGCAATCACCTGATTCGGGAAGTAACACCCTCGGGCGTGGTGACCACGTTGGCC